>JBBRJW010000588.1:0-3064 GCA_038218705.1 Chthonomonadales bacterium
CCGACGCGCGACCAATAAGTACTTTGCGCCGTACGATCAGCCCGCGCCTCCCGGTCACTGCACCGGAGGCGCGATCGACGTCGGTTTGCTGGCCCCCAATGGCAAGCCGCTCGACATGACGTCGCCCACCGAAGGCTGGCAGGCGGCCTACACCTGGTCCGACCTGATCTCGCCTGAGGCGAAGTCGAATCGGATGGTGATGGTGGAAGCGATGCTCGGAGCAGGCTTCTCCAACTGTCGCGATGAGTTCTGGCACTACTCGTGGGGAGACTCGGCCTGGGCGGTCCGCACGGGTGAGCGCGAGTGTCCGTTCGGATGGGCCTATCCGCCGATTCTGCTGGAGCCCGCGGTCGAATCAGAGCAGAGTCTCGAATTCCATCTGAATACCGAGCGCGATTTCCACGGCCGGCCACTCCGCTGCGAAGGCGAATGTCGGTACCCGCTTCCGATGGAGTCGCCTCCCGAGGGAACCGCGGCGCAGGGCGTCGCCCTGCTGTGGGCGCGGGATGTGCCTGTCGATCTCCTCCTGCGCCTGCCGGATGCAGCGATGTCTGAACCGCTCTGGCTGCACGATGGTCGGGAGCAGTGGCTCGCCGCGCCCCTTGCAGAGCGCGCGGGCGACACTGCGCGCCTTGTCTTCTCGGCTCCCTACGACCGCACGATCATTACGCGGACGCCGCCACCTCCGCCCACCCCTGCGCCGGCAGCCTGAGGGCTCCCGCGGCCGCCCGTCACTGCTGTGCCCAACGTGGAGAAACGATGATACGCCGTACCTGGTTCCTCTCACTTCTCGCATGCGCACTTCTCTCGGTGGTCCGCGCGGACGCACAGGCTCGCCCGGGAGGCGAGCTGCTGCGTAACGGCGGCATGGAGGGAGGGGGAGGCAGCGACGGTCGGGGCGCGGGCGTCCCCGGGTGGAGCGCATTCAATGTCGGATACGACATTGACCGGCGCACCTTCCACTCTGGAGAGCAGGCCCTGCGCTGCGACAGCGCACATTCGGGCGAGATGCACGGCGGCGATGCCTCCGTTACGCTGAACCAGACGCACGCGGTCCCCGTCGAGGTGTCAGGCTGGAGTCGGGCTGAGAAGGTGAGTGGCGTCCGCGATAGCGACTACTCGATCTATGTCGACCTCGTCTTTACCGACGGCACGCCCCTCTGGGGACAGATCGCGAGCTTCTCGGCTGGCTCTCACGATTGGGAGCGCCGCCGCGTCCTGATCGTCCCATCGAAGCCGCTTCGCTCGATGGTCGTCCATGCACTGTTTCGGAACCACACCGGCACCGTGTGGTTCGACGACTTTGCGGCCCATCAGGTGGAGGGCGCCGGGCTCTACGACGGCCAGGCTTCGCGCATGCTGCCCCGGGAGCCCGTGGGCCCGGCGAAGCTCTGGTCGCGCGGCCGCGATGGGCTCGCCGTCGGCCTCAGCGCCCGCGGCGACGTCGTCGCCGTCACGGGCTCCGGAGCCCCGCTGGGCACCGGCGCAGGTGGATTCGCGGTACGCGACGTGGCCGGCGATGGCCCGGTCACGCCCATGCGCGGCATCGCGCAGCCCTCGCGAGCCGGCGGCGTGGACCTAACGGCCAGACCGGAATCGCTCGGCCTCAGCTTCTTCGCCCGAATTGCTCCGGAGGGCGACAGCCTGCGCGTGGATGGCGAGGTGACCGACCTGGAGAAGCGCGACCGCGCCGTTACCATCTATCTCGCGCTGCCCGTGGGCGGCCCCGGCTGGAATTGGGGAGACGATATTCGCCACAATCGCCGGATAGGCACGAGCGACGAGCGCACCAATCAGACCCGTGTGGGCGTCGGCGCAACCGGAACTCTCTCGCTCTATCCCTTTGGCGAGGTGAACTCAACCAACGAAGGCGTGGGCGTTGCGAGTCAGATGGAGTGGCCGTCGGTCTACCGCATCTTCTACCACGAGTCCACCCGCCAGCTGGTGATCGCCTGGGATTTCGCTCTCACCTCGAAGACCGTGGCCTGGCCGGCCCACAACGCACGCTTCCGTGCGACCCTCTTCCGCCTCCCACGGGCCGAAGCTTCGTGGGGCTTTCGGGCGGCTGCCACGCGATTCTACTCCCTGAACGCTCCCAACTACGAGCGCCGCACGAGGGCCGACGGTCTCTGGATGCCCTTCACGGAGCCCTCGACAGTGCAGGACGTACAGGATTTCGGCTTCGCGTTTCACGAAGGCGACAACAGCCTGAAGAGCGACAACCGGCTCGGAATTCTCTCCTTCCGGTATACCGAGCCCATGACCTGGTGGATGTCGATCGACCCATCGGTCCCGCGCACATACGAGAATGCGATGGCGCGCGTCCACCAGCTCGCGGCGCGCTCGCCGATCGATCCGAAGCTGACTCCGCAGCAGCGCGAGGAGGCCGCGATGGCCCGCGTCGTTCTGAACAGTGGCGCGCAGGATGAGAACGGTCACTTCCTCCTGGAGTTCAGAAACGAGCCGTGGGCGAACGGAGCGGTCTTCGTGCTGAATGCCAACCCGGAGCTCGCATCGACACCTGAGCAGCCGACGAAGGCCTCGTTTAGCTACTCGCCGGACTACGCGAAGCGGCGGTATACTGCGGCCAGCCCGGAGAGTGGCGTTCAGGCAGGTGAGTACCTCGACTCGCTGGAGGGCTGGGCGGACATGCAGGACTACCGGCCTGCCCACCTCGCTGCGTCGCCCTATCCGCTTCCGTTCGATACCGACAGCCGACGGCCCACGCTGCCGCTCTGGTACTCGACTTATGCGTTTACGCGCTACCTCCACGACGATCTGCATAACCGATCGAAGCTGCTCATGGCGAACTCCACGCCTGTCCGTTTCGCCATCTACTCGCCTATGCTCGACCTTATGGGCATTGAGGTGAACTGGATAGGAGCCCAGGGAGAGTGGCGCCCGGAGAGCGATGAGACGATGAATCTGCGCCGAACGCTGAGCGCCCAGAAGCCCTACCTGCTGCTCATGAACACGGACTTCTCTCGCCTCTCCCACTCCCTCGTAGAGCGCTACATCCAGCAGAGCCTCTTCTATGGCATCTTCCCGAGCATGTTCAGCGCCA
>JBBRJW010000589.1:0-3064 GCA_038218705.1 Chthonomonadales bacterium
AGGGAACTTGAACGCCCTGAGGGAGATCGCACTTCGCGAAGTTGCGCATGAGGTAGATGAGGAAGTATCGGCCTATCGCAAGGACCGGAACGTCAAGGGGACGTGGGCGACGCACGACCGCGTGATGGTCTGCGTCAGCCCATACAGAACGGCGGCCAGGCTGCTCCGGCGTGGATGGCGCTTTGCTCAGCGCCTCCACGGCGAGATCGTCGCCATCTATGTGGAGACGAAGCCGCCGACGCCCGAGCAGGCGCTTGTGCTGAAGAACGACTTCGCGCTGACCGATCGCCTGGGGATCCCGGTTGTCACTCTGCAGGGGGACATCGCTTCGGAGATCGTGCGGTATGCGCGGGAGAACCAGATAACCCAGATTGTGATCGGTCACTCCGATCGCACCCCACTGCAGGAGTTTCTGCGGGGCTCCATCATCAACCGGCTCACCCGCGAGCTTCGCGACGTGGATATTCTGATCGTCGCCGAGCCGGACGAGGGGAAATAGCTCGAATGGTATCCGCCGGCCTGGCAGCGAGGCGATGCCGGCTGGCCTTCAGATTGACACGCACTGGCCCGATGGAGTAACCTCTGTGTGACATTGCGCCGAAGTTCAGCGTGGAACCGCGGCCAGAAGCACGTGCTGCTCGCCCTCCCGACACTGTTGTCGGCGTCGACCTCACCACCTCCTAGACGCCAGCCCTCTCCGCACGATGGCCCGTTACCGCATTGCTCCCTCTGCTGCCGTGGCATTGATGCCTCACGGCGCTCCTCTATCAGGCCGCATGGCTTTCGATAAATCCTTCGCTGCGTAGATCGCTGAAATTGAAGATGGGGTGCGAGGGTGGCGGGCAGCGCAAAGGACTTCGCCCAAAGACGGAGCGGAGTTCCTATTCCAATGGAGGAAAATTGCCGCTATGGAGTATCTTCGATTCTGGTTGTCACCTCGCAGCTCCGCCGCACGGCGTCTCTCGGCCGCTCTATCGACCTGCGCGCTGCTAACGGTACCCGCACTGGCCCGGGCGCAGTCCTCTCCGGTCCCGGTCGCACACATTGATGCCGGCGATACCGCATGGATGCTGGTTTCGGCCGCGCTGGTGATGCTGATGGTGCCGGGCCTCGCGCTCTTCTACGGGGGCATGGTGCGCGCCAAGAACGTCCTCAACATGCTCATGCAGAGCTTCGTGGCGCTCGGCGTGGTCTCGGTGGTCTGGATCCTCTGGGGCTACTCGCTCGCCTTCAGCCCGGGCAACCCGTTTATCGGCGGCCTCACCTGGCTCGGGCTGCACGGGGTTACGCAGGCGCCCAACCCGGACTACGCTCCGACCATCCCTCACCTACTCTTCATGGCCTACCAGATGATGTTCGCCGTCATTACGCCGGCCCTCATTAGCGGCGCAATTGCAGAACGGATGAAGTTCTCGACCTAC
This sequence comes from Chthonomonadales bacterium, assembly GCA_038218705.1. Lineage (GTDB taxonomy): Bacteria > Armatimonadota > Chthonomonadetes > Chthonomonadales > Chthonomonadaceae > JBBRJW01. Next base: position 1,422 of record JBBRJW010000589.1, read on the forward strand.
GTTCTCTTTATCGCGCTGTGGGTTACGTTTGTATACTGCCCGATCGCGCACTGGATCTGGGGACATGGCGGGTGGCTCGCTACGATGGGCGTCCTCGACTTTGCGGGCGGCACCGTGGTCCATATCAGCTCCGGCATCTCTGCGCTGGTGGTTTGTATCATGCTGGGGCGAAGGCGCATTCAGGGCGAGGCCGGCGCGGAGGAGCTTCGGCCGCACAACCTGCCGATGACGCTCATTGGCACCGGGCTGCTCTGGTTTGGCTGGTTCGGCTTCAACGCCGGAAGCGCGCTTAGCGCGGGCGGCCTCGCCACCGCCGCGTTCGTGAACACCCATGCGGCCGGCGCAGTCGCGGGTCTCACCTGGGTGATCATCGAGTGGTTCACCTATGGCCGCCCCACGGCCCTCGGTTTCGCCACCGGCGCAATCGCGGGCCTTGCGGCTGTCACGCAGGCGTCCGGTTTCGTGACGCCGGTTGGCGCGCTCGCAATCGGGGTGGCCATGGCGTTTGTCTCGTTCTCGGCCATCAAGCTGAAGAATCGCTTCCGGTACGACGACACGCTGGACGTGGTGGGTGTGCACGGCGTGGGCGGCGTGCTCGGAGCGCTCGCCACCGGGCTGTTCGCGTCGATGGCGGTAAATGCGCATGGGGCGGACGGGCTGCTCTATGGCGGGGGGCTGGCGCTTCTAGGGAGGCAGGCTTTCGGTGTCGCCGTCGCGCTCGCTTACGCTGTGGTGGTGACCTGGCTGATCGTGAAAGCGCTCGGCGCAACCATCGGGCTGCGTGTGGGCTCGCATGACGAGGACGCCGGCCTAGACCTCTCCCAGCATGGGGAGGAGGCCTACTCCCGGAGCGAGGACGAGGCGAGCGAGCCCGTCTTCGCGTAGGATCACTGCCGCCTCGCTTGAGGCCACCTGACCTCCTCTCTCTAATATGGCCGCGCCAGAGAGAGGAGGCCGGGTCGTGTTTCGACTCGTGCGCTTCTATCCGGGCCTTGCTTTGAAATTGGCCTCGCGGCATTGACTCATGCCGATCAATTGGAGTAACCTTACCGCAAGTTTCGGTCGTGGATCGATGTCGATCTTCTACCGGCTCTCTGCTCCTCGCCTTCCCGACGCCGATGTCGGTTTTGTTCGCCACGTGTCGAACCATTGAAACCGTCGTCGTTCTGCGGAGTGGGCCTTCGCCCTCAAAACCGCGATTCCTGGCTTGATGTCGAGCTGCTGGAATCGCGGGATATTCCCTCTGCTGATTCGAACTCCCGTGCATGCACGGTTGGCGCTTTCAATTGGTTCTCCCTGACGCGGGCTGCATGCCGGAGTGCGAGGGACCCGTCGGACTTTCTCCAGGGCTGGAGCAAAGCCGATTACCCAATGGAGGAGACACGCCGCGATGAATCACATGAGGAAGCAGCCCGTGCGCGAGGCTCACATGAAAAAACCGATCCGACCACTGCTCGCATTGCTGACGCTCCTTGCATTGCCGCTGGTGGCTCATGCTCAAGGGGCAGGCGCCGCCCCAAAGGTCGATACCGGCGATACCGCGTGGATCCTGGTGGCGACCGCCCTCGTTATGCTTATGACACCCGGCCTGGCGCTCTTTTACGGCGGCATGGTCCGTGCGAAGAACATCCTCAACATGCTCA
>JBBRJW010000590.1:0-3057 GCA_038218705.1 Chthonomonadales bacterium
CTTCCTGATTGCAGTCTGCACATATGCCGTTAACTCCACTTCGAAGCGCCAGACGCTGGATGCAGTCCAGCCACTGCGGCAGCGACCGCCGGGATCCCCTGCGCCTTCCTCTCTTAACATGCCTCCAAACAGCCTCCCGCGCCCTACAGGCCGCGTGCTGCCAGCGCCAGCCACCTGCCGGTTATCTTCGGATGCTGGCTGAGCCGCCTTCCACCACGCGGTCGATCTCGCTGCGGGTAGAGAGGAGCAGGTCGCCCGGAATGGTGTGTTTCAACGCCGCCATAGCTGCTCCGTAGCTGATGCCTCTCCCCAGGTCACCGTCGAGCCAGCCCATGATCACCCCGGCATTGAAGGCGTCACCCGCACCCACTCGATCTACTACCTGACCCAGGGCATGTGGAGCGGCCGCCCACTCGCCGCGATCATCGCAGCCAACCGCGCCGTCTCCGCCGCAGGTGATTACGGTCGCGGCGCACCCGTACCGCGTCCGCATCTTTCGCGCCACCTCGGGGCCCGCGCCCTCCAGCCCGAAGAGCGCGTGGGCATCCTCGAGGGTGCAGAGGAGCAGGTCGACCATCGGGAGGAGCGGTTCGAGGCCCTGCCGCGCCCGTGCCGCGCTCCAGAGCTTGGCGCGATAGTTGATGTCGAATGAGACCTGCACCCCGGCCTCGCGCGCCAGGCCGAGGGCACGAGCAGTCGCCTTCGCCGCGTAGGGGCTGAGCGCGGGCGTGATCCCGCTCGCGTGCAGGATACGCGCCCGCTGGAGCGGCGCACTCTCCGCCTCAAGTGCCGTGAGCTGCGCACACGAGGAGCCGGCGCGGTCGTAATAGACGTCGGTGCCGCGCGGGGGCAGCCCGAAATCGAGGAAGTAGAGGCCGGCGCGTGCGCCCGGGCTCTCGTCCCAGACGACGGCGGAGGTATCTACGCCCCATCGCCGAATCTCGTTCTCGATTCGGCGGCCGAGCGGATTGGCAGGCAGCTTTGACCACCAGGCAGAGCGAAGGCCGAGCCTCGCCAGGGCCACCGCGGTATTGGACTCGGAGCCGCCTATTCGAACATCGAGACTGACCGCCTCCTCCAGCCGACCGAAGCCGGGCGAGCTCAGGCGGAGCATCGTCTCGCCAAAGGCGAGCACGTCCCAATCGCGATCGGTCTGATTGTCAAACATCAGCCTGCCGCTCCCGTGAGTGCATCGAGGACGGCAGCGCTGTGTCCGGTTACTTTCACGTCGCGGAAAACGCTGATTATCACCCCGGCGGAGTCAATCACGAAAGTAGTGCGCGCGATTCCCATGTACTTCCGGCCATACATGGACTTCTCCACCCAGACCCCGTACGCGGTGGCCACCTCGTGCTCCGTATCGCAGAGCAGCGTGTAGGGGAGCTCGTACTTGTCCTGGAATTTGAGCTGCTTCTTCGGTGGATCCGGGCTGATGCCCACGATGGCAGCGTCGCGCTCTGTGTAGAGCGGCAGGTCATCTCGAAACGCGCAGGCCTCCGCGCTGCATCCAGAGGTATCCGCTTTCGGATAGAAGAAGAGGACGACCGTGCGGCCGAGAAGGCTCGCAAGCGAGACGGGCGTACCGCTCTGGTCTGCAAGGGTGAATTCCGGGGCTCTCTGTCCGATATCTGGCATCTCTCTCCTCGCATGCATGGGAGCCGCGAGTGCGGCATTGGCTCATAGTTCGCTTCCGCGGAGCTTCGATCCTGCCGTGTCGGCTCACTCCCGCCGAACCGTTACCGGGCGGGAGGGCTTACGGCAGCGCGAAACGCCTGCTGTACTCCTGGTTGCGCTTGGCCCAGCAGAGCGACTCGCAGGGCGGACGGGGTCGGCTCTCGCCCGCGACCGGGGCCAATCCATCGGATGCTCTTGCGGTGCGCCCCCATTCCCCCCAAATTTTTTTTTGGGGGGGGGCGCACTACTTCACGCGCGAGCAATCGAGCAGAGCCAGCGGGGCGCACTACCTGGCGCTCCGCCCCGCCTCAGCGACGCCTCTTCCGGCGCCTGATCGGTACGCGAAGGCGCGCGCAAGCTTCGCTCTGCTCGTTCGCTAAGGGAGGGGTGACTAAAGTCGCTTGCCAATGGCCCCGGCTTCGCCTGCTGGTTTGAGCCGGGCGAGTGTTGGCCCGCGCCATTATGCAGGGAGAGCTCCCGGGAGGCGCTTCTCAGGCTGTTCACGGTGCAGGGATTTCATTGCGCCGGGAGGGAGCGAGTGCGCACGCCCCTCCCTTAGCGAGCGAGTATCGCACCACAAGAGCTCGAACTGGAGAGGCGTTGGCGCGATGCGAGCGAGCGGTCAGGGGAGGGGTCGGGGGAGAGGAAACAATGAGCTAGCGATAGTCACGAACCTTGCAGAGTCTTCACGAACCCACTAACCTGGCGGATCCGAACACCCATAGGCTGAACGGTTACGCTGCGGCCGGAAGTGCAAGCGCTTGCACTTCCGGCCTGGTCTAGCTGTTCTGAAACGGCCGGGGCTTACTTCCTGCGCCGCTTGAGGAACACGCCGCCTGAGAGGGCGAAGCCAGCGAGGAGGGCGATACTGCCGGGCTCGGGTGTGGCGGCAGGCGCGTCGGCAGGCGCAAACGCGAGAAACTGCGGACGGTTCAATCCGGAGGCGAAGGTTGTCTCGACACCGCCCGGCGTGAACATATTGATGCTGCTGGCGGAGTCGGTCTCATAGAGATTGCCCGCGCTGTCGAAGGCAATGTCGCGGGGTCCGTTCAATCCGGTGGCGAACGCTGTCTTAACGCCGCCCGAAGTGAACTGGTATATGCGGCTGTTGCCGTTGTCGGACGCAAACAGATTGCCCGCGCTGTCGAAGGCAAGGCCATAGGGTGAGACCAATTCGGAGTTGAAGATTGTCATGACGCCGCCCGGCGTGAACTTGTCGATGGTGCTGAAGGCGACGTCCGCCACAAAGAGATTGCCCGCACTGTCGAAGGCAAGGTCAACGGGTCGGCCCAATCCGGACGCGAAGGTTGTCTTGACGCCGCCAGGCGTGAACTTGTTGATGTTGCCGCTATTGAAGTCGGCCTCAAAAAGATTGCCCGCACT
>JBBRJW010000591.1:0-3056 GCA_038218705.1 Chthonomonadales bacterium
GGTTGTGCTCTCCAGCCTATTTGCCACCTGGCAACTACGTGGGCAGGAGTGTCTCCAGGAGTGCCGGGCGATGCTCGCGGCCTCTCAGAAGCAAGTCCCCGTTACTGCGTCACCAAAATAACGGCTTCCGTGAACTGTTACTTCCGAAGGACGGCGCAGTGAGAAGAACGGGACCAGAGATGTGGTATCGCTGCCCTCGCGCCCCGCTCGCAGAGAGGAAAAGCGAGCCGCTGGCGCGAAACAGGGGCCGGGCGAACACGCCACCTGGAGCCACGACGCATGAAGACGATTTCCGTACTTCTCGACACCGACATCGGCAGTGACATCGACGACGCGGTCGCACTGGCCTACCTGCTTCGACAGCCTGCTTGCGAGCTGGTCGGCATCACGACCGTCACGGGCGAGCCGCAGCTGCGCGCCTCCCTCGCCGATGCGATCTGCCGGGCCGCGGGCCGCGACGATATTCCCATTCACGTGGGCTGCGCCGAGCCGCTCCTGATCGAGCAGCGCCAGAAGGGAGCAGCGCAAGCCGAGGCGCTCACCGCCGACTACCCGCATCGCCTGTTTCGAGCCGAGAATTCGGCCGTTGAGTTCCTTCGCCAGACAATTCGCTCGCGCCCCGGGGAGCTTACCCTCCTCCCGATCGGCCCGCTCACAAACATCGCCCTTCTCTTCGCGCTCGACCCGGAGATTCCGCAACTGCTGAAAGGCATCACCCTCATGGGCGGCTGCTTCTTTTCAGATGCCGAAAAGCCACCGTGTGAGTGGAACATCCTCTGCGATCCCCACGCCGCGGCCCGCGTCTTCGCGGCTCCGGTGGAGATCACCGCGATTGGTCTCGACGTCACCCTGCAGGTAACGCTGCCTGCTGAGCTCTGCCGTACGCGGTTTACCAGTGCCGGAGGCTCGCTGGGCGTCGTCGGTGCAATGGCCGAAGTCTGGTTTCGGCACACTCCTCGCTTAACTTTTCACGATCCTCTTGCCGTGGCGGTCCTGTTCGAGCCGGAGCTCTGCACCTATGAGCGCGGCGGCGTGGCAGTCGACATCACGACGCCGGGCCGCATGGGCCTTACGAGCGCTGCGGTCGGAGCAGGTTCGCACCGGCTGGCGCGGACCGTGGACGCCAATGCATTTTTCCAGCACTACTTCGGGGAGGTCTTTGGCCTCCCGCTCGACGATGCACAGGAGGTGAAAGCGTGACCGGACAAGATGAGTACCCACTTACAGACGAGCAAATCAACTTCTATCAAGAGAATGGCTACATTCAGCTCCATGACGTGCTGACACCCGAAGAGCTGGAGCAGGCGCGCGCCGCGTTGGAGGCCGTGGATCGGCGGCAGCTCGACGCGCGCACTCACGTCAGCGCCGCAAACCCGGAGTACGAAGCGATCTTTGTGCAGAAGGTAAACCTCTGGCGTGTCGACGCGGCGATGCGTGAAGTGGTGTTGAACCCGAAGGTCGCCTCCATCGCCCGGCGCCTTGCCGGCGCGAAGAGGCTCCGCCTCTGGCACGATCACGCCCTGGTTAAGATGCCCGGAAAGAGCAAGCCATCCGCCTGGCATCAGGACCTCCCCTACTGGCCCATGAAGGAGCCTGGTGCGCTCTCCTGCTGGATGGCCCTCGACGACGTGAGCGAAGCGAACGGCTGCATGTCATTCGTGCCCCGGTCGCATTCGTGGGGCCGGCTGGAGCCCATTCGGCTCGGCGATCCGCAGGACCTCTTCGGGCTCGTGGACGACCCGGAGAGCAAGGATTTCACGCCCCGCCCCATGCCGATGCGCGCGGGATCATGCACTTTCCACCACGGGCTCACCTTTCACTATGCCGGGCCGAACACCACGGATCGTCCCCGGCGCGCCATGGTTACCATCTACATGCCGGACGGCACCACCTACAACGGCGCTCCGCATGTGGTAACGGATCCGCTCGCGATGAGCGCCGGAGAGCCGCTGGCGGGTGAGCTCTTCCCAGTCCTCGCAGAGGCCGATTAGCCCCCCTCACGGAAGGAGTATTGCTTGTCTCAAAGAGGCCCCCTGCGAATCGGGCTTGTTGGCTGCGGCGCGATGGGCGCGCAGCATGCTAAGCTGATCGCCCGGATCGAGAACGCAGAGCTCGCCGCCGTCTGCGACCCGGGCGAGGCGCGAAGCCTTGCACTGGCCGCAGAGTATGGCGCGCGCTCCTGGAGCGACTACACCCGCTTTCTCGCCGAGTCCGGCGTGGAGGTTGTTCACATCTGCACGCCCTCGGGCCTCCATGGCGTGCAGGGGGTGGAGGCGGCCAACTGCGGCATCCACGTGCTCTCAGAGAAACCGCTCGACATCGCGATCGATCGGGTGGACGCGCTCATCGAGGCGGCTGACAGGAACGATGTGCGCCTGAGCTGCATGTTCCAGCGCCGAATGAGCCCCGGGGCACAGGCGGTGCATCGGGCCATCGCGCAGGGCGAGATGGGGCGCATCCTCTCGTGCTCCATCTCCGTAAAGTGGTGGCGCTCCCAGGCCTATTACGACAAGGACGGCTGGCGTGGCACGTGGTCCATGGACGGCGGCGCGCTGGCCAATCAGGGCATCCACTCGCTCGACCAGATGGTCTGGCTGGCGGGCCCGGTTGCCGAAGTGGAGTACGCCCACCTGGAGACGGCGGCACACAAGATGCATGCCGAGGACATTGCGATCTGTATCGTCCGCTTCGAGAGTGGAGCGCGCGGCACCATTGAGGTGACCACGTGCTGCCACCCGGACCTCTCCTGCAGGCTGGAGATCTACGGCACGAACGGCTCTGCGGCACTGCACGACGCGCGAGTCGTGAGCTTTGGACTGGGGGGCGACGACCTGCTCCCCACGCTGAAGGAGCCAGGGCTGGTGGGCGGAGGCGCATCCGACCCGATGGACATCGACCTGACGGGCCACGAGATCCAGATCCGCGACTTCTATAACGCGGTTCGTGAAGGTCGCAGGCCCCTGGTGGATGGGCGAGAAGCCCGCCATTCGATCCACCTGCTCACAATGATTTACGACAAGGCGTTCCCGGGTCGACGGACAAGCGGGCAGCCTGCC
>JBBRJW010000592.1:0-3050 GCA_038218705.1 Chthonomonadales bacterium
GGAACCAATCTCGGCCTCAGGGTTCGAGGGGAGCGCGAGGGATAGAAACTGGCCGGCCTCCGCGTAGAGCAGGCGCGAGCGGGTGAGGTCGAGCAGAAAGTCCTCGATCTCGCGCTCCTTCAGATCGGTCTCCCATTCAGATCGAAGCGCCGCGCGAACAGCCGCCGGAGTGGCACCCCCATCGCACGCCAGGTAGATGGCTGCTTCGATCTCATCGAGGAGGTAGCGCCGCGCTGGCACTGCGGGCCGCCTATCCTCGATGCGTAGAAAGCCAGGACCCCGCGTATAGGCGAGGCGAGGGCGATCACGCTGGAAATGGGCCCGATCCCACTCATCAAGAGCGTCCCTCAGAGGCAATACGTAATCGTCGGGATTCCTGCCATCCAGATGCCGGTATGCGAAGTTGTACGCGATGTCGCGCAGGTCATCGGGCTCGCCGTCGTAGAGATGGCGGTAGTAGCCTGCCGGGCCCTCCAGCTCCAGGCCCCACTCGGCGGGCGCATCGTGGTAGGGGCTGAAGCGATGTACCTGTAGGCGCACCAGTCCCGGGGGTTTCAGGTGCGTCAGTGATCGCGTCACGTCCGCCATGCGTGCGTACTCCTCGGGTGGCTCTCCGGGGAAGCCGTAGAGGAGGTTCCAGGTGATCTGAATGTTGTACCGAGCCGCCCATTTCAGCAGGCGGATGTTCTGCAGCGCGGTGACGCCCTTGCGCATCAGTCGGAGGATCGGGGTAGAGAGGCTCTCGATGCCGGGCTGAATCCGCTGGATGCCCGCGTCCCGCAGCAGGCGCACCTGATGGTGCTTGAGATTTGCTTTGGTCTCGTAGAAGAACTTGAGGTCCATGCCTTCGCGCCGCGCGCGGGCGAGCTGGGGCAAAACGTCCTGAAAGAAGCCCATATCGAGAATGTTGTCCACCGCCTCGAACTCAACGCACTTGTAGCGGCGCGCCAGAGTCAGGATGTCGTGGCGCGCCTGTTCGCCGCTCTTGCTGCGGAAGGCCATCGCGGAGCCGTTCAGGCCGCAAAAGGTGCAGTGCTGCTTCTGGCCCCACCAGCACCCTCTGGAAGTCTCGATCGGAAGGCGCACCCGCGATGCGATATCACCTCGAAGGGGCGAAGCGGCGAGACGCTCAAAATACTCAGCGTAATCCGGGAGGATCGCGTCTTCCAGCGAGGGCCGCGCTTCGGGGACCATCGAAAGCGCGCGTTGCGGCGTGGAGAGAGCCCCCCGGATCGAGAGGCCAGGGCGGGGAGTCAGGGGATCGCCGCGCAGCGCCTCCTCCACCAGCTCGGGGAAGACGCGCTCTGCCTCGCCCTGAACCACTACATCGACCCATGGATAGAGCCGATATATGGCCTCTCCCATGACCCCTTCGCAGTTAGCTCCCCCGAAGACGATGAGTGCGGATGGCGACCGGAGCTTTATGAGGCGGGCGAGCGCAAGCGAGGCGATGTTCTGGCTGAAGGTGGTCGTGAACCCGACGATCCGAGGGGCATCCTCCAGGATCCGTTCGGCGCAGATCTCCAGAAAGCGCGCGGCGTGCTCATGCATCTGACTCGCGCGGCCGATCATCCCATCGTCCACCCCCTGCGCGCGCAGATAGTCGAGGTAGGCACAATCCCGCCGGGTGTCGGGCGACGCGAAAGGCTCCACGCGGAAGATCCAGTCGCCCAGCCCGACGGTCCACCAGCGCGAGGCCACCGCCTCATAGTCCGCGCTCTGGATCCGCGCTTCCGGTGGCAGATCCTGGGTAGCGGATACGAAAAAGGCGGCGGCCTCGAGGAAGAGGCTGTGCGGCGTCACGGCAGTGCCGCGGCTGCGAAGCAGCCCCGTGAGAAGACCGATCTGGATCGATGGGGCATCGGGCATGGCCCAGGGCATCGCGACCAGACTTACCCTGCCCTGCATTTCGCGCTGCACGTCCATTGCGTCTCCTATCCCGCGAATGCCGCGCTCACCCTTGCCTGGAGTGTTTCGACGGTGCCGAGAAGAACCGGGCAGACAGCATCGGGTGGCGCAGCCGCTCGAACCAGATCGGCGAGCGGCGCTTTCAGGAACCCCTCAAGCGCCCTCCTCAAGAAGCGGACGACCCGCTCCTTCTGAAAGAAGGGGCTCTCCATCGCCATGCACCAGAAGTGGAGCAGCCCGTACCAGACGAAGCACGCCTCCAGGAACGAACGTACCGGCAAGCGCCGGCCGGTCCAGGAGGACGCGATGCGGGGCGACGGATCGTAGATCACCTCACTGGGCCCCCACGGCGTTTCGAGCTGATCCATGTAGAGCACAGCGTGAATTCCCTCATGAATGATCGCGTCCGATATCGCCTCGGGAGTTGCGTGCTCCCTCTCTGGATTGGTAAGGAACGAGCGCCCGATGTGCTGACCGTTGGAGCCGGACGCGAAGGTGGCCGGGAAGTCCGGATCCTTCTGCAGGATCAGCACCGCATTGAAAATGGCGGCGAAGCGAGCGGCCGAATCGGACGCAGCAGCGATTCCGGCCGCAGCGGTCGCGAAGCGCTCCACAATGCCGGTCACCTCACTCTCTGTGAAGGGCGGCCGCGGCGCGGGGGCGACCTCGCCCGCGCCACTCAGGTCGACGCGGGCAGCGAAGGGACTGCCGAAGTCGAGAGGTCCCAGGCCCGCCACCGCAGGCCATGCCCCCTGTTCGCTTCCTGGCCCGAACCATGCGTCGCCCAGCGGTGTCCAGACCCGCTCCCGGAGCCCTTCCGGTGGGTAGTGGCCGGCGCGCGCGCTCTCCGCGAGGAGTGCCGAGCAGAAACAGGCGAGGGTCTCCTCGCGATCGGTGGACTTCCAGAGCAGTCTGCGGCTGATTTCGGGGGCGGTGATCCATCGCCGCCTGCTCGCCTCATCCAGGCCAGCGAAGCGGGTTTCAAGGCTGTCGGCCTGGTCGAGGGCAGTCTCCCGGGTCTCCTGTAGTCTTAACGCCAGCGCCCGGTCGAGCCTGTCGTGGTAGGTGGCTCTCACGTCGTCCAGGCTCGTGTCGTCGCACCAGGCGAGCGCGTCTGGAAAGCCGGTCAGACGCATGGCGCA
>JBBRJW010000593.1:0-3049 GCA_038218705.1 Chthonomonadales bacterium
CTGCGCGCGCCTTCTGCAGTGCGGAGATCTCGCGTGTCATGGGTTCTTCTCGTCCTTATAAGTCTGGGATAGCGATGCCGGCTGCATAGTTGCCGTCGCGGTCCCGAAATCCCTGGCCAGCGTGGCGGCAGAGTTCGCCGCCGTCCGTGCGTTCGCACGGCGCAGGCACTTATGATTATGGCATAAGGGATTGGGAGGGTCTCTCCCCCAAACGACGGAGAGCGAACCGGGGCGCACGGGGAAGTTTATCTGGCCGGATGACTGAGCATTTCACGCGCGTGGCGCACCACGGTCTCAGTCACATCCGCGCCGCCGATCATGCGCGCCACTTCGGAAACGCGCTCCTCCGGTGAGAGTGGAGTGACATTGACCGATGTCCGGTCTCCAGCCACGCGCTTCTCGATATAGTAGTGGTGATCGCCGCGGCTCGCGAGCTGGGCCAGGTGCGTAACGCAGAGAATCTGGGCGGAACAAGCGAGGTGAGCCATCTTATCGGCGATCACGCTCGCCGTGCGGCCGCCCACTCCCACGTCGATCTCGTCGAAGACCATGGTGGGCAGCGCCTCCTGCCGGGCCATGGCGGACTTAATGGCAAGCATCACACGCGAGATTTCGCCGCCGGATGCCACGCGGGCAAGCGGCCGCAGCGGTTCTCCCGGATTGGTGGCAATCTGGAACTCCACCCGGTCGGCTCCACGCGCCGTGGGCTCTCCCGACTCGATCTTCACTTCGAAACGGGCCTTCTCCATCGCCAGGTCCCGCAGCTCCGTGAGAGTGATCGACTGGAATTCGCTCGCGGCAGCCCGGCGCAGTTTGCTCAACTTCGCGCACTGCTCGCCCAGCCGGCTCTCGGCGCGGCCGATCTCAGCAGAGAGCGCGGCCTCGCGCTCCTCACTGTTCGAAAGCCCATCGAGCCTGGACGCAGTCTCGGATCCATACAGGAGAATCTCCTCGATGGAATCCCCGTACTTACGTTTCAGGCTCCGCACCAGGCTGAGGCGCTCCTCGATCTCTTCAAGCCGCTCGGCGCTGAACTCTACGCTGTCCTGGTACCGTGTCAGATCGCGCTCAGCCTCCGTCAGCTCGTAGGCCGCAGACCGGATGGTCTCGAGTGCAGGCTGGAGCGCTTCATCGAGCGCAGCAGCCTCTTCCAGCAGACGAAGCGCGTTTGCCAGTCCCGCAAGCGCCCCGCCCCCGCTCTCGCCGCCGCCAAGCGCCTCGGCAGACTGTGCGGCGGCCTCGGTCAGCTTCTGGGCATTGGCCACCCGCCGATGGTCGTTCTCGAGCTCCTCTTCCTCACCGATGGTGAGGCCGGCGTCTTGAATCTCTTTCACTTGAAACTGATACAGGTCGATAAGATGCGCGCGCTCGCGCGCATCTGTCTCCACGCTGTCGCGCTCACGCCGAAGCTTCTGGAGCATCGCAAAGGCCTCCGCAACATCCGCCCGAAGCGGCAGGATGGCCTTCGCGCCCCACTCGTCCAGAATATCCAGGTGCCGCGCGACCGCCAGCAGGCTCTGGTGCTCATGCTGGCCGTGCAGGTCTACCAGCCAATCGCCAATATCCTTGAGCTGGCCCACCGTGGCCGGCCGCCCTGCCACGCGGCAGCTGGACTTGCCAGTCGCGGAGACCTCGCGTGTAAGCAGCAGCTCGCCATCTTCCAGCTCGAACCCCATCTCCTCGACCACCCGCCGCAGTTCGGGCGATTTGCCGATATCGAAGACCGCATCGAGGGTGGCCCGCCCTTCGCCGCCACGCACCATTTCTGCGCCGGCGCGCCCTCCCAGCAGCAGCCCGAGTGCGTCCATCAAAATCGACTTGCCTGCGCCGGTTTCGCCCGTCAGCACATTGAACCCGCTCCCGAATTCAATTTCGAGGCGGTCAATAATGGCGAAGTTGCGGATGGCGAGGGTACGAAGCATGGGTACTGACGGCCTCTCGGGAAGAGTCTGCTCCACAATTCTACAGTGCTGCCCGCAGGGTGTCAAGGTCCGCGCGGCGGAGCGCCGTCAGCATGCTCTAGCGATTGGTTTCGGGGGGCGCGACGGCAAGCACTGCTCCCTGCCAGCGATGGTCTCGCAGCTCCTCCATACTCCATACACGCCGGCCCTGAGCGGGATCGGCAATCAGCAGAAACCCATCCTTGACGCCCACCAGCGTCACAAAGTGCGCGCCGCCGGGCTCATCCAGAAACAGTATGCAGGGTCTCGGCACACGCTGCAGCTGTTCGGCAGTCACGCTCCACCCTTCGGCCCGGAGTCCCTTCGCTTCGGCGGCGCGCTCCAGCCCCAGCAGCGAGGTCCCCTCGTCGGTCGTGCCTGCAAGCCGCGCCAGCTCGTCTTCGCGCGCGGCGATGCCATAGAAGGCGCACACCGAAGCCAGCGCAGCAGGTCCACAGGTGCGCGGCCCGCTCTGCATCACCATCGGGAAGGGAATGACCATGCGCCGGATGGCCGCTTGCTGTGCTCGAATGGTCCCGCTCGCCCACACAGCCACGCCGGCCAACAAACCGAGAGCGGCCACAAACGCCAGACTTCGAAGCCGACGCGCAGTTCGGGAGAGGGCAAGGCCAAGTGAGCCGCTCAACGAACGGGCATTTGCAGCGGCAAGCAGGCTCAGGCCTCCCAGTAGCCACAGCGCGCCCAGCGGCTTTTGCAGGTGCTGCAGCAGCGAAACACCGGGCAGCCAGAATCGCTGAGGGTCCTCGTTGCTTCCGAGCGCGCGTACATCGTAGAGCCAGAAGAGGTTGGGCAGCGCCAGCAAAGCAAAGGGCGGCAGCCACAGCAGCGGCCGCTCCCGGCGGACAGCCAGAAGCGCCAGCGGGCCCAGCAGCAGGGTGTAGTGATGCTCCCACACGTCCTTGTAGCACAGCAGGTACGCGCAGGTGAGGCCGCAGTAGAGCCAGAGCATCCTCTGCTCAAAGCGCTTCCGCAGCGCCGACGTATCCGAGGACCCACGCGGCATTGCCGAAGCGGGTTGGCGGGTGACGGCGACGCGCTCTCGAAAAAGAAGCTCTTCCGAGAACTCCGGTTCCGGCGAGCGCCATTGC
>JBBRJW010000594.1:0-3040 GCA_038218705.1 Chthonomonadales bacterium
CGCGTACATAGACTACTGCATCGGCGTGGGTCCAGAGGTAGGCCGTCTTCTCAACCTGTGCAAAGATGGCTTCCCGGCTCTCCGGCGGGGGAGCCGGGTCCTGAGGCTTCGGATAGAGCGCGAGCGACGCCGTGGTGGGCCCCCAGCGCGCACCGGGCGCGATCCTCACGGTAAACGAGCGCGTCAGCCGGGCTCCGCCGGAACCGCTCTCGGGCGCGGCCGGGCCATCGGGCGTCACCCAGACCTCACTCGCGGAGCTGGCGAGTGCCGGAAAGTCACCACGCACCAGACGCCGGTCCACGGTGACACGAAGTCGGGCGGGAGCCGGCCGGCCGGCTGGAAGATCGCCAAAGTCGAGCCGCGGCGGTGAGAAGGCGATGAGCGGATCAACCTGGCACTGCAGCGACAGCCGCAGCGGCGCGTAACCCTCGCCGGTCCGCACGAGAATGGCTTTCGCCAGCGGGCCTGCTGGAACGTGCGTCAGGTCGATGTAGACGCGAAGTATCGCGCTGCCTCCGGGCGATATGGGCTTGCCGGGGGTGGCCTCCTCCGCGCTGACGCAGGAGCAGGTGGGTTCAATCGCGCTTACCGTAATGGGCGCGCCCGAGAGGTTTCGCACACGCACTTCGCGGGTCAGGACCGGACTCACGAGGCTGTCCACCTTGCCGAAGGCCACGACGGCCTCGCCCGCCGAGACGCTCGCGCCTTCCAGCGCAAGCTGCGGCGGGCCGGGCGCGGCCAGCGCGGCGACGCCCGCAAGCAGGCTGAGTGCAGCGAGGACCGCCGCGAGTGCCCGTTCAGTGCGCCGCATGCGCGGCCCCCTCATGCTCTGGCGCAAGCTGCCGCAGCGCCTGCAGCGCGCGCCCGGTGATCAGGGCGGGCGCTGCCTTCTGCGGCCGATCGTCAGAGTGATTGTTGGTATAGCGCACTCTGCCCACCGCATCGATTACAAACACTCGCGGGCAGGGAGCCACTCCATACTTCTGGGTGATTTCGAGATTGCGGTCGGGTATCAGCGTAACGGTCTTCGGCAGACCCGTCTCCTGTGCAAACGCGATCGCAGTGGCCCGGTCACCCATATAGGCGGCGATCGTCGGGCCAGATCCTGCCGGTAGAACTCTATCGCGAGCGTAGCCCGTCCACTCCTTCGCAATCTTATGGCACGCCTCGCACCCACAAAAGACGAAGAGCGTCACGGGCTTTCCACGCAGCTTCGCCAGCCGTACGGGCTTGCCGCCGACCTCGCGCGCCGTGAAATCCGGTGCGATGTCGCGCGGGCGCGCAGGCGAGGCAAAAAGCAGATGTAATGCTAACGCGGCGATCACGAGTTTCAATCTGCGACTCCTGGAAGGAATAGAGCGGCCTCAGGCCGTATCTCGAGGCAATCACCCATGGCTGGACCATCCAGCGGCCCCGCCCGGAACAGAGGAATCCATGCAATCCACGCTCTCAGTAACCGATCGCGTCTTTGCCGGATGGCTTGGGAAGTCGATCGGGGGAACACTCGGGTTGCCCGCGGAGGGTCGGACGGAGCGTCTCCACTTTACTTACTACGACCCGGTGCCGACAGTTGCGCCCCCGAATGACGATCTTGAGCTTCAGCTCGTCTGGCTGGCGCTCGTTGAAGAGCGCGGTCTGAACCTGACGCAGCGGGACCTCGCCGATGCCTGGCTCGCGCACATCCACTATATGTGGGATGAGTACGGTCGCTGTCGCTGGAATCTGCGCCGCGGCGTTCCACTCTCTGAGGTCGGCGCTTTTGAGAACTCGTTTGTCAGCGGCATGGGGTCGCCAATCCGCTCTGAGATCTGGGCGGTAATCGCCGGCGGCGACGCGGCCCTCGCGGCGCGATATGCCGCACTCGACGCCTCCCTCGATCACGGGCGGGAGGGCATTGCCGGCGAGGTCTACCTGGCCGTCCTGCAGACCCTCGTGCTTGGAGGATCAGGGCTTGACGACGCGCTCCGGGACGCCCGCGCGGCAATCGACGCCGGAAGCGAGACCGCCGAAGCGCTCGAGCTGATAACCCAGCACGCCGAGCACGGGATGGGAGCGTGGGCGAGCCGGGACGAGCTCCTGCGGCGTCACGGGACCGATAACTTTACCCACGCGCCCCTCAACGTGGCGCTGATTCTCTGGGCGCTCCTGCATGGCGAAGAGGACTTCTCGACCTCAATACTGCTCGCTGTGAACGGCGGATATGACACCGACTGCACGGCCGCGACGGTGGGCGCCACCCTCGGGTTGCTCCAGGGGCGGCGCGGTATTCCCGCACGGTGGAGCGACCCGATCGGCGGCGGCGTTTTCGTGGGCCCTGGCATTATCGGTATCGACGCGCCTACCACCCTCAACGATCTCACGATCCGAAGTCTGGCCCTCATGAACCGCGCCCGGGATTCCCGACCCGAGCCGGAGAGCCCCCCGGCACCAACCGGCGAAGTCGATCTCGCGGCTCTGCCCGGCTCGATATGGATCGAGCCGATCGACGGAAGCCCGGCGGTCGCCTGGGCCAACGGCGAGCTGCCGCCGTCTGTGAAGGCAGCCGGCGGGGCCGAGTGGGACTGGCTTCCATCGGCTGATGGCCAGACCTACGGACTGATGGCGCTCGCGAAAGCCGGAGCGACCCTCTCTCTGGACGGCGAGCCCCTGGTCGTCTGCCCGCCAGACCTGCCCTATGTTCCCGCGCCACACCGATGCCCGCACTCCTCGCAGCGCTCGGCAGCTGCCGCGGGCTCTCGCCGGGTGCGGCTGGAGCTCGCTTCGCGCGATCCCGGCCAGCAGGCGAGCGCAGTGCTCTCGGAGGCGAATCATCACCTCGCTCCCTGGTCGGGAGTCGCCCTCCCCTTCCCGCCTCAACTCCTGCCGTAGTCCGCGCGGCTACGGGGCCTGCGGCGGCACCATCGGCGGAAGCGTCAGCGTCACTCCGGGATCGATCACGATCCGGAGCCGAAGGCGTTTTGCGCCCGGCGCAGTTTTGAAGAAGAAGGTCGCAAACCCCGCACTGCGGTCATCGGTGGAGGTTCTTATCCATTTGCTGCCC
>JBBRJW010000595.1:0-3028 GCA_038218705.1 Chthonomonadales bacterium
TGCCTCCAGCGCTCACGCCGCTGCCAGGGACAAAGCCGACGATTCGGTACTCCGGAGCCAACTGGATGGAATGTCCAGGTTCGGGGCTTCCCGGTGTTGCCATCGGCGAGCTATCGGCCGCAAATGCCGACGGCTGGTCCACGCCAGGATCCGGGGCCGTAACACTGACGGTGAATGTCTCAGTCTGCGGGTCGAAGGTCAGCGTGGTCGTTGTATCCCCGCTTACGGCGCGGTCCCGGCCATCCTGCACAACATCGCAGATCGCCCGTACCGCGCCATCGAAGCGCGTCTTATCGAGGTAGCGACTGTAGGCAGGCACCGAGACACTGGCCATGATCGCAATTACCACGATCACGACCAGCAGCTCGATAAGGGTAAATGCCCGCCTCGCCACTCGCATGCGCTACTTCCCGCCCGTTGGATTCCAACTCGTAATGTCATCGGCCGTGCCAACCTGGCCGTCCGGTCCCGACGAGAGAATGTCGAACTCCTGTCCATGCTCGCTCGGGTTCTTGTAGACGTAGGGATGGCCCCATGGGTCGGCCTTCAGAGCCTCCATGTTGTCGAGGTAGGGCTTGTTCCATCCCCTCACACCTGGATCGTGGAGCAGTGCATTGAGCCCCTGATCGCCTGTGGGGTACTGGCCCGTATCAGCCTTGTACATGTTGAGGGCCGAGCCGAATGCCTGAATGTCCGAGATTGCGGCCGAGACCCGGGCATCGTCGGTACGCCCGACGACCTTCGGAATAACAACGGCAGCCAGGATCGCGAGGATGATAATGACGACCAGAAGCTCGATCAGTGTAAAACCATGTCGGACGCGAGTTGTGCGCGAACTCATCAAGTGCTCCTTCTATTTCACAATTGCGTTGGCGTTAAAGATCGGCAGCAGGATCGACAGCACGACAAAGCCAACGAATCCACCCATCAACAGAACGACGAGCGGCTCGACGAGACTCGTCATCCGCCGCATCGCGTTATCTACTTCGAAATCGAGCGTGTCCGCGGTGCGGAGAAGCATGGCAGGAAGCCGGCCTGTCTCCTCACCAACCGCGGTCATATGCCGAACCACCGGCGGAAAGACGCCCGCCTTCTCAATCGCCTCGTGCAGAGTCTCGCCCTGGCGCACACCGCCCCGCGCGGTGAGCACCGCCTCACCTGCCACCACATTCCCGAGCGCTCCAGCCGAGATCTCCATCGCTTCCAGAATCGGCACGCCGCCGCCCAGCAGCGTCCCCATGGTCCGAACCAGTCTGGCGGCTACAATCTTGCCGATGAGTGTGCCGAAGAGCGGCGCACGCAGCCGCATCCCGTCAAACTGCTTGCGGCCCGACTCACTGGCAAGCCATCCTCGGAATCCGAAGACAACTGCCGCCACGCTGATTCCGATCAGCCACCAGTAACTCCCGATGAAGGCCGACAGGTTGAGCAGGAGCACCGTCGGAAGCGGCAGGGCAGATCCCATCGTCTTGAAGACGCCACTCAGTTTCGGGATAACGAAAGTAAGAAGGAACGTCACAGCGAGCACGGCGACGGAGATGAGCACCATGGGATAGGTGAGCGCTGCCATCAGTTGGCTCCGCCGTACCTGCTCCTTCTCCATGAAGTCCGCGAGGCGGGTCATTACCCCCGCGAGCTGCCCCGACACCTCGCCCGCATGGACCATATTCGCATAGAGCCCGGCGAACTCTTTCGGGTACTTCCTCAATGTATCGGAAAGCGGCTGTCCGGCGCGAATATCGTTCTGCATCGCCACCAGCATGGCCCGCAGGGAACCGCTGTCGGTCTGATCGATCAATACGGAGAACGCCCGATCCATCGGAAGGCCGGCGTCCAGAAGGTCAGCCATTTCACGGGTAAAAAGCAGAATCTGAATGCGGGTAATCTTGCGCGCCCGCCCGGGCGCGGAGGGCGCTGCTCCGGCCGAAACGGATACCTTGCCCTCACCAATCTGGGTCGGGTAGACCCCGAGTGCCCGAATTTTGGCCGCGGCATCCGCGTTATCGCGGGCCGTTACTCGTCCACGAGTGGACTGCCCGGATCGATCCAATGCTTCATAAGTAAAATCAGGCATTTAGGCGTCGAAATCCTCACGCTGGCAGACGCGCAGCACTTCCTGAATGGTGGTCTGACCCTGCAGCACCTTGTCGCGGCCGTCCATCAGCATCGAGACCATCCCCTGGGTCTTCTGCCCGTACTGTTTCATCGCGCTCGCCGGCGCGCGCTCCACGATCATCTTCCGCATCTGCTCGTCAACGGTAAGAAGCTCGTAGATTCCGCTTCGCCCGCGGTACCCGAGCCCGTGGCACTCCGGGCATCCACGGCCGCGCATCAGCGGCTCACGGCGCACCATGTCCGGATCAATGCCGACTTCGCGAAGCACTTCCGGCTTCTCTTCGTACGGCTCCTTGCAGTGCGGACAGTTGAGCCGTACTAGCCGCTGGGCAACGGTGCCGATCAGCGAGGAAGCTACCAGAAATGATTCTGCTCCCATATCGAGAAGACGGCTCACCGCGCCGGCGGCATCGTTTGTATGCAACGTGGAGAAGACGAGGTGGCCCGTCAGGGCGGCATGGATAGAGATCTCGACCGTCTCATGGTCACGGATCTCACCCACCATGATGATGTCCGGGTCCTGACGCACGATCGACCTGAGCCCCCCGGCAAAAGTGAGGCCAATCGATGGCTGCACTTGAATCTGATTGACGCCATTGAGCTGGTACTCAACCGGGTCCTCAACCGTGATGATCTTCTTCTCAACGCTGTAAATCTCGTTCAGCGCGGCATAGAGCGTCGTCGTCTTACCCGACCCGGTTGGGCCTGTTACCAGCACAATGCCGTGCGGTTCCTGGATGAGGCGGCGAAAGCTCTCAAACATGGTTCGCTCCATGCCGAGCTCCGTCAGGCCGATCATGGCTGTCTGCTTGTCGAGAATACGCATGACCGCACTCTCGCCATAGACGGTGGGTATGGTCGAGACGCGGAGGTCAATCTGTCGGCCGCTGCTTCGGATCCGCATACGCCCATC
>JBBRJW010000596.1:0-3027 GCA_038218705.1 Chthonomonadales bacterium
AGCCCGGATAGAAGTGATCAGTGCCATGGAAAATTGCGCTGCAGGGCTTAAGAACTACGGTTTTCCGTCCGAGCCGGGCTCGGCCGAACAGCAAAGGGGGCACCGTGACACGATGGCTGCCTTTGCCGCGCCGGCAAGGCTCGAACCGCGCGAATACGAGTATTTCAGCGCGCTCCAGGCGGCGGGCCAGGATGACAGCCAATTTCAAGAGGCCTTTGGTGCGCTCGAGCGGGACCACAGCGTTTCGGTTGCCAGTGTTGCCGAGGCCTATTGCGGTCAAGCGCAGGATAGCGCCGATCGGGCGGCCTGCTTGGGCAACATCGAAACCAGCTTTTATGCCGGGAGCCCGGAGGCATCTCAAGATCATCAAAACGGCGGTCCCCGCCGGTAAGCGGGGCAGCGAGCCGCTCGTCTTAAGGGCGAGCCACCCGGCGTCTCATTGTGAGTTACCCCATGCCACGGGAATTTTCCGAACGAGTCCTGGAAATAGCGGAGATGCTGTCTACGCCGCCGTTTCAAGACCGCGTTGCGATCGCCCAAATTTATGATGAGTACGGCCGAATTTACCCAAGCGCGGGAAGCCTCGCCAGCTTTAAGGAGCGGTTGGTTGAAGCAACCAAGAACAGAGGGCTCGAGCTAGGACGGCTCGATTTACCCGAGCGCATGGACAATGAGCTGCGAGACCGGAGCGCAGCCGTTTGGGGTCGCGAGGAAGTCCACTTTGTAATCCGGTCGCCGCAGGCCTTGAGGCCGAGATCTGAACCGCATGAGGCAGCAGTCGCGGCACTGACTTTGGCGCGGGCGGTGATGGCGACATTCGCACTGCGCGAGGACACGTATGATCAGCAAAGGGGCCGATACGGGCTGAACTATTTCGATGCAGCCGAGAAAGCTGGAGTCGATCCAGCCTTGCGCACCATGACATCGATCTTGCTCCAGACCGGGTTCGCCGATGTGACCGAGTGGGCGCAGACCGTGCTCGAAAAACAGAATGAGGCGGACCTGAAAGCGTGGGAACAGATAGAGCGGCAAGCGGACGCTTCGACGCCGATTCAACTGTGGCCAGACGTCGATCTTAGCGATCCCGCTGAGCTGCGCGATCCATCAACGCAACAAGCATTGCGCCACAACGAGAATATTCGCTTAGCCGCACGGTTGTGCGAGGCCGAAACTAAGGAGGAGTTCCGAGCTCGACACACCGCGATCGCGGGCAATGCGACCGTCACGGCAGGCGACGCCGCTCAGATTGCCCTCATATTGTCGGTTGGACCCACTTCGACCCGAGCAGACGCATTTGCCGCGATTGGGCAATGGGGCCGCGGTCTTCCAAGTGAAGTTTCGCCGTTCCAACCGGGTGAGTTTGAGCACTTCAGCGCGCTGCGCGCGGCGGGGCATGATGAAAAGCTGTTTCATGCAGCATTTACACGCTTGGAGAAGGACATCGAGGTTTCGAATGCGAGCCTTGCCCGTGTTGCTGATGCCTATATCCGCATCCCGCAAGGCGAGGCAGATCGAACGGCAATCCTAGGAGGTATCGAGAACACCTTTTACGCGGCCCGTGGCCAAGCACGAGCCACCCAAGGTCAGCAGCAGGGCGGCAAAGGCCGGTAGCCAGAAGGATAACCTCACATGGATCGAGCGTATGCTCTCCTCGTCGCGCGACGGCTGGTAGAACAGCTTGAGCAAGGCACCGCACCATGGATGAAGACATGGCGACCGGGGGAGCGGTACATGCCCTATAATCCAGTCAGCGGACGCAATTACCGCGGCATGAACGCGGTCTGGTTAATGGCGGAGGCAGAGGCCAACGGGTACCAAGACCCTCGCTGGCTAACCGCCCTGCAGGCGCGATCTCTCGGCGGCACCGTGGAGCAGGGCGAAAAAGGAACCCAGATCCAGTTTTGGAAATGGCGCGATAGTCGGACGGTGGTTGATGATGCCGGCGCGGCTGTTCTCGGCGATAACGGCAAGCCTCTCGTCGTAACGACCGACTTCGAAAGACCGCAGGTTCTGTCCGCCGCCGTGTTCAATGCAACGCAGCTAAGCGGACTCGAACCGGCGCCGGATCGGCCGGCGTTGCCCGAGCTGCAGCGCTATGAGATCGCCGAGGCGATCATCGCGGACGCAAGAGTGCCGCTATTGCATATGCCTGGCACCTGGAGCGGGTATGACCCGCTCAACGACCAAATACGGCTACCCGAGCGGGAGCGGTTCGCTACGGCCGACGAATATTATCGCGTCGCTTTGCATGAGGAAGCGCATGCCACGGGACATCCAATTCGGTTGAACCGCGACCTGGAGCACCCCTTTGGCTCGCCCGGGCACGCCAGAGAAGAGCTTCGCGCGGGGATCGCATCGTTGGTGCTCGGGGAGCAACTTGGGATCGGGCATAGCGCAGGGAACCACGCGGCGAACCGCAGGCATTGGATCACGATCCTGAAGGCGGATCCGCAAGAGATCTTTCGTGCGGCCGCCGAGGCGGAAAAGATCGTGAACTATCTGCGGCGGCTGCAGCGCCAACAGAACGACGAGGTTATGGAAACTCACGTGACGAACATCGGCGACGGAGAAAGGCGAGGAGAAGGGGTCCGCGGAGAGCGGGTCTACATCACAGTGCCTTATGACGAAAAAGACCTAGCAAGGAAGCTGGGCGCACGCTGGGATAAAGATGCGAGGAGTTGGTTTGTCCCGGGAGAGCGACTGGCGGAGTTTTCGAGGTGGCCCCGAAAAAATCAAGGGCTGGTGGATCGTATTGATCCTCGCGAGGAATTTGGTGAAGCCCTGAGAGCCGCCGGACTGGTTGTTCCAGCACTCCCGATTATGGACGGCAAACTTCACCGTGTGCCAGTTGAAGACGACAAGCGCGGAGCACGCAGCGGAGCCTACACGGGCTATCTCGACGGCCGACCGGCCGGCTTCATCCAAAATCATAAAGCCGGTTACAAGCGGAATTGGAAGTCCAGCCAACCGACCGAGGTCCTGACGCCCCAGATGCGTGAAGCGCTACAAAAAACAGCGGCCGGGAAA
>JBBRJW010000597.1:0-3021 GCA_038218705.1 Chthonomonadales bacterium
CTCGGCCTGCTTCACACGCAGCTCGTAGTGGTGAGACGGCTCAGTGCAGGTCGTGAGCACCATGCGGTCGCCGAGCGTGTAGCCCTGGTTGGTCCCGAGCAGATCGCGCCCTCCGGCGTAGACCGGGTCCTGGACACGCTCCTGCAGGAACTCGGGCTCCAGCACGGAGCGAGGGTTATCTAGCCGGTAGGCGTGGCGGCGGAGGTCTACGTGGATGGCGTCGGCCTGGGAGGTAGCGCCGCGCGTATCGAGGCGGGCGTTTCCACTGAAGACGAGCTCGCGGTTATAATTGCCTTCAACGCGATCGGCGCTGATGGTTACGCCCTCGTAGGTGACGACGACGTGACTGAAGGCCGAGACATCGCCATTGGGCGCAACGGAGACAGGCCCATCCGCTTCGAATGTGGGCGCAGAGGGCGCTTGCGGGCCACCGGCGCCCTCTGCCGCCTGATGCGGCGAGGGACCGCCACGGCCGCCCGGGGGTTGGGCCGGGGCGCTGCCGGTCTGTGGGACCTCCGCCGGCGGGGCAGGTGGAGCGGTGGGGCCGCCGGCGGCATGCCCGGCAGCCGCAGGGGGCGCAGGCGATCCGAGAGACGGCGCATCGGGCGGCGGCGAGCCGGATGCGCCCCCGGCAAAGGAGGGCGTGGCGCTCAGCGCCAGAAGAAGCGCCGAAGCGCCCGCGCAGCAGTGCCGGTTATGGAAAGACTTCCTGGTCATTGTCCGCCTGCGGGTGAGTAGAACGAGGCGCGAGGCAAAAAGAGCTGGGCACTCCCGGGGAGGGAGCTGCCCAGCTCTTCAGCGACTATCGCGCGGTAGCCTAGTGGCGGATCAGCTCGCTGGGCCCGAGGTGGCGAAGCTTCTTAAGTGCCCGCAGCTCGATCTGGCGAACCCGCTCGCGTGTTACATGAAGTCGGCTGCCCACTTCTTCCAGGGTCCGCGCATAGCCATCGTCAAGACCAAAGCGCATGCGAAGCACTTCCTTCTCCCGAACGGTGAGCTTATTGAGGACCTCTTCAATCTGCTCTCGGCGGATCAGATTGAGTGTAGCCTCCGCAGGCGAGATAGCAGTATGCGACTGAATGAAGTCGGCGAGCTGGCTGTTGTCCTTTTCGCCTACCGGGGTTTCGAGGGAGAGCGGCTCCAGTGCAATCCGCATGATCTCGTTGACCCGATCAACCGGCACTTCAAGCTCACGGGCGATCTCTTCAACGGTTGGGTCTCGGAGAAGCTGCTGGCGAAGCCGACTGGAGGCTTTAACGAGCTTGTGGATGATTTCGGCAACATAGACCGGGATCCGAATAGTGCGGCCCTGATTGATGATGGCTCGCGCGATGGCGCGGCGGATCCACCAGGTGGCATAGGTGCTGAACCGGTACCCCTTGCTCGGGTCGAACTTCTCCACGGCGCGGATGAGGCCGATGTTCCCTTCCTGGATCAGGTCGGGGAGCGGAATTCCGCGGACGCTATACTTCTTCGCGATCGAGACAACGAGGCGAAGATTGGCTTCGGTGAGCTTGTCCTTGGCCTTCTTGTCGCCGCGCTGAACCGCCTGTGCAAGTCGGATCTCTTCATCGGCGGTAAGTAGCTGCGCCCCGCGCGCCCTGCTCATCCAGACCTGGAGGCTCTCTTCGTTTCGGGGACTCTCACGCTCGTCGGAGAGGAGGTTTGGCAGAGGTCCCCGGGCGATCTCGGGGTCTTCGGCAGGGCTGGGGGTCGGTGCGGACTCTGCGGTAAAACCGTTGTTGACTGCGGCTTCGCCCTCATAGAGGTGCAGAAGGTCATCGCTGGGCTCATTGTCAAATGAATCCTCGACCTCATCGTCAGGACATTCGGCCTCCGCCGGACGGGTTGCAAGACCGGTATCGTGGATCCGGTCCTGCTGCCTATCAAGGACAGCGGTGTTGTTCGTCATCAATGCCACTCCTCTCCTCCGACTATCGGTGTCTCGTAGGTGGCGCTATAGTCTTCCCTGGCGAATGCGTGCCATTTTTCACAGTTATGGATCTGATGCCCGATCGTCGGCGCGAGCCACCTCTGTCGGCAGATGGGAGAGGGCATTAAGCACGGCGCGATTACGGGAGCGCACTTCCAGCGATGCAGGTCAGGAAGGGTTTCCTCTGCCGCCGCGCATGGCGGCGACACTGAAACCGTTAGTGGAAGGCAGACAGATTGAAACCATAAACAAACGCTTGCAGCTTCGGCGTACTGCGGGAAACTCTGTTTTCAATGGACCGGGCAAGCTAAAAAGGCTCTTCAATTCGTATTATAAGACAGTGTTCCTGGTTTGTCAAGCGGATTCGGCGCACCGGGCAAAATAAAATTCTGGCTCGCCAGCAACTCACGTCATAGCAATCTTGCTTCAGGTTGCGTTATTCATGCGCCGGTTTCCAGCGCTCGAGCGGAACAGACGGTGGCTGAGATCGGCCGCTGCTGCGGTCGCGTGCGCTAGGCGCTCAGGCTGCGAAGCTCAGCAACTACCCGCTTCAGCTCCTCCAGCAGAAAATCGACATCTTCCTGCGAAGTGCGCCGCCCCATCGTAATGCGCAGCGCGCCGCGCGCGGTGCTCCTCGGCACGCCGATCGCCTTCAGCACATGAGAGGGCTCCGTCGAGCCGGCGGTACAGGCGGAGCCAGCGGAGACCGCGATTCCGGCCTGGTCGAGCGCCAGGAGCATGGGCTCGCCCTCCACGCCCTCCACGCAAAAGTGGATGTTGAAGGGCAGCCGGCGAGAAGCATGGCCGCAGAGACGGATATCAGGAACTGCGGCACAGAGGCGCGCCATAAAGTAGGCACGCAGCCGGGTCAGTCTCTCGGCTTCCCCAGCTTGATCCGCAAGCGATAGCTGAGTGGCCTTGCCGAGTCCTACGATCCCCGGAGTGTTAAGAGTTCCTGCCCGCCGGCCTCGTTCCTGTCCGCCGCCCTCCATGAAGCGGGCCATCGGCGTGCCGCGCCGCACATAGAGCGCGCCGATCCCTTTTGGCCCATAGAGCTTGTGCGCAGAGAGAGAGAGGAGATCGACATG
>JBBRJW010000598.1:0-3019 GCA_038218705.1 Chthonomonadales bacterium
CTCCGAGGTCTGCGATGGCCCCGCCTCCGCTCCTGACCATGCTCGTGCGCCACGAGAAGATCCGGCGCGGATCGGTGTAACCCGCGTGAAGATACGCCACTCTGAACTGAAAGAGATCGCCCAGGAACCCGCTCTCAGTCAGCTCCCTGGCGCGCATGGTTGCCGGCGCAAACCGGCAGTTGAACGTCATTTGATGCACGCCGCGCGCAGCCTGCGCCGCCGTATTAATCTCCGCCGCCTCGGCAGCGTTCAGGGCGAGAGGCTTGTCGCAATAGATGTGCTTACCTGCCTTCAAAGCCGCCAAGATCGCTTCCCGGTGGGCGTCGTTCGGCGTGCAGATGTGGATGAGGTCGATATCGTCCCGCGCAATCAGCTCGCGCCAATCGCGTGTCTGCCAGGCAAAGCCCGCTTGATCCATCGCACGCGAGCCGCTCGCCTCCGTGGTTGTGCAGACCCCGACCAGGTCGGTTCGCGCGGGCGCAGGATCGTAAAAGAGCGGGAGAGCGCGGTGTGCGTGGCAGTGCACCTTTCCGATAAATCCGAACCCGATCATCCCCACCCCGTAACGCCTCATCTCAGCCTCCTCCAGCGCCTTGCGCCGCCCGTATCTTACCCGCTTGTTCCGTGCGGCAGAAGGAGAAGTAGGGCTGTAAGGGCGAATATCACCGAAATCCTGTTTCGAGGCTCGCCCTGATGCTCATCCACATCGCCCTGATGCTGCCAATTGCCCTGGGCCTCTCCGCCGTGGCCGCAGCGATACCTGCGGACAGGCGGGCCGACGAGATCCGCACGCTCGACACGCCGCGCGGGATGCCGACATTCGGCAGCCTCGCGGAGTGGGAGAAACGCCGCACTTTTATCCGCGAGCAGATACTGGTCTCCTGTGGGCTCTATCCGCTGCCGAAGCGCACGACGCTGAAACCACATGTCTGGGGACGTATCGATCGGGACGGGTACTCGGTTGAGAAGGTCTCAATACAGACCATCCCCGGCTTCTACCTGGCGGGCAACCTCTATCGGCCCCGCGGGACTGCGCCAGGGGCGCGCCATCCCGGCGTGCTGATCGCGCACGGCCACGCGGATCAGGGGCGCTTCGTGGACGACGCGAACTTTTCGCAGTCTGCGCGCGCCATTACATTCGCGCGACAGGGCTACGTGGCGTTCACTTTCGACATGATCGGCTACAACGACACCCGGCAGGTTACCCATCGGGTCTGGGCGGCGGACCGACGTCACTGGCTCTGGTCGGTCTCTGAAATGGGCCTACAGGCATGGAACAGCATCCGCGCTCTGGACTTCCTCGCCGCCCGTGCCGATGTCGACGCCGCGAGGCTCGCGATTACCGGTGAGTCAGGCGGGGGAACTCAGACCATGATCCTCGGGGCGATCGATGATCGGCTGGCCGCCGTCGGGCCCTGTGTAATGGTCTCGCACAGCATGCAGGGCGGATGCCTCTGTGAGAACGCTCCGGGCCTGCGCGTCGATTTCTCCAACATGGAGATTGCGGCATGCGCGGCTCCGCACCCGCAGATTATGATCGGTGCGACCGGCGACTGGACGAAAACCATGGAGACGGTCGAGGGGCCGGCGGTCGGGTCTGTCTATGACCTCTATGGCAGACGCGACCAGCTCGACTACCAGATCTTTCCTTTCGACCATAATATCAATCAGACCAGCCGGGAAGCCGTCTACCGTTTCTTCGGAAAATCGCTTCTGGGCGAGAGTGACGCTGCGAAGCTCTCTGAAAAGCCCTACAAGGTCGAGCCGAAAGCCGCACTGCAGGTATTCCCGCCTCAGGAGCCACTGCCGAAGGACGCGCTGACTCCGGAGGCGCTCTCCGCCCTGCTCATGAAGCGCGGCCAGGACGCGATGGATCACATCCCGGTCTCCATCACCCCAACGCTGCTCGGCCGCTTAAAAAAGACTAGCGGGGTTCTCTGGCAGCACACTCTCGCACTGGAGCGGTTGCCCGCGTCCGGGCTTACCGGTGAAGCGCCGGCCGGAGGCGAGCTCTTTGCAATCGGGCGGGCGGGCCGTGGGGACGCCATCCCGGCCCGGCTCTTCCGGCCGACCAACGCCGGTTCCGGGGCCTCGTCTGGAGCCGGATCAGGCGCCGCCGTCCTCGCGGATTCCCGGGGTATGTCGTCTCTCCTCGATGCTCAAGGCGCTCCAGGGCCGCTCGCCGCGGCGCTGCTCGCACACGGGGTAACCGTCTTGATGGTTGATCCCTTCCTTACCGGAACCCGTGCGGACGCGGCGAAGTTGGCAGCGCGCAGAGTGGAGTTTGGTAAGTTCTTCGATACCTACAACCGCACCAATCTACAGGAGCGCGTCCAGGACCTCGTCACGGCAGCGGACTGGCTGCGAAAGCAGAAGCTTGGCAGCGTGGCCCTGTGTGGCGCAGGCCAGGCCGGACTCTGGTCACTGTTAGCTGCCCCAGCAGCGGATATCACCGCTGCGGATTGCGCCCAGGCAGACACCGAATCGGACGACGCCCTGCTGAGTGACGACCTCTATGCGCCCGGGCTGCGCCGGATGGGTGATTTTGCGGGTGTGGGCCTATTGGTAGCGCCCCATCCCCTTCTGCTGCACAATACCGGCTCGAAGTTCGCTGCGATTTCGCGTTTGAAGCGCGCTTATGTCGTCGGTGGCGCCTCTAACAACCTGAGAACGGAAACCGGTGAGCTCACGCCGCGGCAGCTCGCCGACTGGCTCGCCACCCGGCTGAGATAACGAGAGGCTGCCGAAGGAGACGGAACGGATGGAGATAGCAGAAGCGCTCCGGGAGCTGGGCGTTCGCCCGGACACCCTCTCGGATGACGAGCGGCAGCGGCTCGATATTGAGGGCGACCTGCCGATCCCGGGAATTCTGAGCGCGCATGAAATCGAAGCGCTGCGGCAAGTCATTGGCCGCATTCAATCCGAGGAGGGCGAGCGCGCCGGACTCGAGGTCCACCAGGAGCGCGGCACGGCCAGGCTCTCCGACCTGATCAATAAGTCCGCTCTCTTCCATGTGGTA
>JBBRJW010000599.1:0-3018 GCA_038218705.1 Chthonomonadales bacterium
CGCGCACATTACGTGGCGGGAGTTGCCTCCGCAGCAGACTTGTTGGCGCGCTTCATGAGGCGCGACTTCCGACGGGCGGCCTGATTCTTGTGAATGATGCCGCGCTCAGCCGTCTTATCGATAGCCTTGCATGCCAGGCGAACGGACTCGGCCGCGTTCGTTCCTTCAGCAACTTGCCCTTCCAGAGCGGACTTGGCCTTCTTGATAAAGGTCTTCATCGCCGATTTCGCAGCGATGTTCCGCAGATGGTTCTTCCGGGACTTAATGACATCTTTCTTTACGGACTTGATATTCGGCACTCGCGTCACCTCCTTAGAACAGCAAATTATACCCCGACCGTGCGGCGAACACAAGCGCTTGCTGAAAATACTCTGGCGTAATTCGGTGGAGCAGCACGAAGGGTGACGGTAAGCAGGTCCCTGGACGATATTTGCTTGCCTGCTTACCTTGACTTTTCCAATAGTGATGGATAAACTGATCGGTGCCTGCCAATTATTGGCGGTACTCCGAGTTTCGACCTGGCAGCCGGCAATCGGCGGGACGGCCACTATGGAGCATTCGAAAGCATCAACCGGGCGCCGCAGATTTCCCATGGGGTTCGTCAAGCGGGCCGCAGCCGGCGTGACAAGTGCGCTGCTGAATGGCCTCTGCGCCGCGGGCGGAACCGGCGCCCAGCCGCTCTATACGCCAGTGCTCGCCTGGATGCTCGGTCTGGGTCGGCAGCGGGCTGCCGGATTTGCGCTGCCTTGCACGGCAGCCGCCGCAATTGGGGTTGCACTCGGAGCCGCTGCGGGTGGGACTGCGCTGGCCGGATGGGCCGGAGCTGCCCTCCTTCTGGTAATATGCGCTACTATCGGGGCACTCATCGCAATAGCCACAGTGCGCGGGCTGGATGATCGCTTTCGGATGCCTGCCGGAGCATTGATGGTCGTCGCGGGACTGGTGTACCTCCACCGACCAGGGGACTTGCTTCGCATTGTGTCAATGGTGCCGACGGTCTATCACGGGCCTCCGCTGCACGGCCTTCCGCTTGTTCTTCTCGGACTTATCGTGGGGTTTGTGACCCAGGCGCTGGCGATCCCGGGATCTGCGGCGATGCCATTCGCTCTGATCGTTTTCGCCGGTTTCCAGCCGATTGGCGCGATCATGACCGCTACCTTTGCGGTTGGCCTCGCTGCACTGCTCCCCTCGATGCGCGTAAGGTTCGTGGATCGGGATGCCGTGCGTCTGTTTCGGGTGTCGACGGCCGGCGCGGTCGTGGGGGGGCTCTTTGCAGGATGGGTTGTACCGGGCCTGCGAGGCGTCCAGGTGATCGAATTTCTTGAGGTCAGCGCCATACTGTTAGCGGCCGGGCAAATTATCGAGTCCGCGCAGCGAGATTTCGATCAGAACTCGTCTCCAGCTCCGAATGGGAAGTGAGACCCGGGCCGCTCGGATTTACGGGAACGAGCGCCCGGGCAGCGGGGTACTGAGTCTTAGGGTGCGTAGAGCGTAAGGAGATTTCGATATGCGTTTTGGTTTCTTGCGAGGCAGGCAAGGGGAGGAATCCGCCCCGGAGTCTGCATCGCCAACTTCGGCCGAGCCCGCGCGGCCCCGGTTCTCGTTCTTTCGCGCCGTTGCACAGAAGCTCGACCAGATTGTCGGGCGGCGTGGCAAGATCGATGAGGCACTGTTCGAGGAGCTCGAAGAACTCCTGATCCAGGGCGACGTCAACATCCATACGACTACGGAGATCATTCGGGTTGTACGAACAGCAGTCCAGGACGAGCGGCTTTCGGATGCTGACGCGGTTACCACCCGCCTGAAGGCAGAGCTTGTGAAGCTGCTGGAGGCCGGCCAGGGGCCCGAAGCGCGCCGCTTGAAAGTGAGCGCCGAAGCTCCATCGCTCTACCTGGTTGTTGGAGTCAACGGCGTAGGCAAAACGACCACCATTGCCAAGCTTGCCTACCGTTTCCAACAGCAGGGGAAGCGGGTTGTCCTGGCAGCCGGCGATACTTTTCGGGCTGCAGCGATCGATCAGCTCGAGATCTGGGCAGAGCGAACGGGCACGGAGGTCGTCAAGCATCGTGAGGGCTCCGACCCCGCAGCAGTTGTCTATGACTCGATCAAGGCGGCTCGCGCACGGGGCGCTGACTATATCATCGCAGATACCGCCGGACGCCTTCATACGCGCACCAACCTGATGGAGGAGCTGAGGAAGATTGGCCGCATTGCCGAGCGGGAGCTTGGCCGTCCTCCCGAGGAGACCCTGCTTGTGCTGGACGCTACTACGGGGCAAAACGGGCTGAGCCAGGCCAAGCAGTTCAAAGCGGCCGTACCGCTGACAGGCGTGGCGTTGGTGAAGCTCGACGGCACAGCGCGCGGCGGCATCGTCCTCACACTTGCAGACGAGCTGAAACTACCTATTAAGCTCATTGGAGTGGGGGAGAAGATGGGGGATCTGGAGGACTTCGATCCGGCCCAATTCGTGGATGGGCTCTTCTCATAGGTCTGGGAGTGCGATCTTTACGCGGAAGGGAGCGGCGGACCAGTATGCGGATCGGGAAGAGCGGCGAAGGACGGTTGACAGTACATGCGCTCTCGAGCGGAAGCAGCGGAAACTCCTTTCTGGTCCAGTTTGGCGATGACACCCTCTTGATCGACGCGGGTATCCCGGTTCGAAGGCTCGCGGCGCAGGTGGCCCAGCGCAATGGCGGACGGCCGCTCTCTGCCGTTCTGATTACGCACGAACACTCGGATCATAGCTGCGGCGCTGGACAGATATCTCGTCGAATGCAGGCGCCTCTCATCGCAAACGCCGCGACCCTCGCCGCATGTGCGGCACGCGATGAACTCGGCTTCGAAAGCCGCGAGCTTGCCACCGGCGCGGAGTGCGCCGTAGGCCGCATGCGGATTCGATCGTTCCCGATTTCCCACGACGCGGTGGAGCCCGTGGGCTATGTAGTGTCGGCTGGAGGTTCGACTCTGGCTTTCTGTACCGACCTGGGCGAGCCGACGGTAGCGGTGAAGAGCGCTATC
>JBBRJW010000600.1:0-3003 GCA_038218705.1 Chthonomonadales bacterium
ACCACCGGGTAGTCGTGGTACTCCACTGCCACCAGCCGGGCGGTAAGGCCGGTCTGCGGGTCGTGGCAGCGAATGGTGCGCTCCGTGCTGGCCGTGTCGAGCCGGCGAGCGCTTCGCTGTATCTGGAGGGAGGGCAGGAGCTCCGCGAAGGGTTTGCCCCCGTAGGTGAACGAGAAGGGCGGGGCGAGAGAATAGGGGGCGCGCGCGCTGCCGTCGATTAGCGGCAGGTCGCCGACCCAGATGGTGCGCCCGCCGGCAAGCAGCACGCGGGCGTCGGCCCAGTCGGACTGATCGCAGGAGATCCCATCGCCCGCATCGCCTACTTCCAGAGTGAGCTCGCGCGCTCCCCCCAGCTCCACGGAGACGGGCATGCCGGCGGCGCCCTCGCGGAGCACCGGCGACTCAAACGCTTTGCGCCCGCCGACGGTGACCGAGAAGACGACGCTGCCGCGCCCGCCGCTGGTCTGCTCGTTGCTGTCGACCCCTACGGTCGCCGTGAAGGTGCGGCCAGCTCCCGGGAGCAGTACGCGCACCTTGCTCACGGCGTGGCAGAAGAGGCCGCGTGCAGTGCGCTGGCCCGCAAGATTGAGCGGGCGGCCTGCGCGGCCGTTCTTCTGAACGGCGTCGTTGTTCGCAAGCACTATCAGGCCCGGCTCCTCACGCGGCGCTTCGGCCACGCCCTCTATGTGGGCTGCGGTCCATCGGCGCGCCTCCGCGATCTCCTCTGGCTTGACGATGCTGGTGACGCTCTTCTGCGGGTTCGCCATCGGGCCCCTCATAACGAGACTCGCCGCGAGGAGCGCCCAGAGGGACGGTGTGCACATTGCGATCTCCTTTGCCGGCGAGGCATGGTCCTCGCACCAGGATCAAGGCTGCATCGCGGCGCGCCCGCAGACCCCGCGCGCAGACATGTCCTGAATTGCGAGGGTGGAGAACTCGCCGAGGCGCTTGCTGGCTCCAGGGCCTGCGCCGGCTGCTATTCCCGGCAGCGGCACAGTGGTTCAGCACTCCAGCGGGCGAGCTCCTGTGCTTCCTTCGAGGGGCTCAGCCATCATCTTACTTCTCTTCGTCCGCCAGTTCATCATTCCTACGCCCAGTAGCGAACATGCACCAGGGGCCGCCTGGCTTCCATGAAGCGCGAAACGGCTTCTGGTTGCGGAGAGAATCTAGAATCGGAAGTAGAAAGGCGGCCACGAACGAGACAACCTCCGGCAGAGCGAGAGCATGCAGCGTGGGGGGCAGCGACATTTTCGCAAACGCCCGCCATTGGGTATGTCTGGAAGGGTGAGTAGAGAATAGCTCCGTCAAGCCGGTTGGCGCGGTCGCTGGCACCGGGACACGGCGGCGGGTAAACGTCGCGAGAACGGCATCGGATAGGTGCTCACCGTCGAAGCCGAAGCGCTGTCCCAGAATCCATAGGTCATAGAAGTCCTTCATGCGGCTATTGTCCAGATCGAGGACTACCAGCGCACAGAGTTTCTCAGCGATCACGGTCTCCTGCATGTAGGCGCGCACCTCCGGAGCCGGGAAGTCAAGCAATACCTGGAAGGTGACGGTGACGGGTGCCGGGGTGACCGCATCTCCAAATCCGATGTCCACCTGAATCAGAATCCGGGCCGAATCGAGGAAAGCAACCAGCGTCACGCGGACGCCGCCGTAGATGTTGTCCTCGCGGATCGGTCGTACCGCCACCGATTGATCGTCAAAGCGAAGTCCATCCTCCTGGACCTCCTGCCTGCACAGATCACGAAAGACGGCGGCGAGATCCTCTGGAGCTGGAGAGCCCGTACCCAGCAGATCCAGGTCTTTCGTTCTCCGAAGAGGCTCATCTAACCATAGAAGGAAGAGGAGGGCGCCCTTCAGGATGAATCGATCTGCGTACGATGATCGGCTGATTCGGTAGAGCAGACGCTCCGCCGCGTATCGAGTGAGTACGCGCTGGAAGTCCTCGTTCACGACTTTCGCATGGTTCAGGAGACGCTGCCGAACCGAGGCGGCCATGTTGGTGATTCTGCCGGTTGCGGCCGTGTCACCGCTGCCATTGTTCATACTGCCAGCGCTTCCAGGTAAGGCTGCATCACGCGTTCCACACGGTTCATCCGGGCAAAATGGTGGAGCGAGGAACGATCCGGATGCGGGCTTCGCAGGTACTCCTTGAGCGCTTCGAGCGCTATGTCCAGCCCGATCTTGTTGCGATACTTGAAGCAGTCGACGACGGTCCGCGGCAGGCTGGTCACGCGCACTTTGACCCCTTCGATAACATGCTCCTCCACACCGGCCGTAAGCGCGTCATCGCCGGAGCGGACGACGCGGAGTGGGGGATACTCCAGCTTTGGCGTGCGCGCATGGCGGTCGATCATCAGCCAGACCTGGGCGGGATTCTGCGTTGTGAGGTTGTGGAACTGGAGCGCGGAGAGCAGGCACACGACCCCATGAGGCGCCCGCGCGCAGATCTGGGCGAGCGTGTGATTCTCGGTCACGGTCGCATTGGGCCGGCTGTATAGACCCCGTCCAATATGAATCAGGTCGCCGCGGCGGGTAAGCGCCTGGATGCGCTGCCGCGTAAGCCCGCGGCGCACCAGTTCCCGCGCGGGCAGCACGCCATCACCCATGTCCATCAGGTTCAGATTATCGGAGCAGGCGACATTTTTCATATGCGGGCTTCACCCCATGATTTTGATGATCTGGCTGCCCGATAGAAGGCATGCAATCGGTCGTACGCTATGTGCAATGTACTACGATTTGTATCGCAGGTCAAGGGATTCCGCCTCTTGCGCGCCTGGCTTCTCGCGCATTGTCAGGCTCCCGGCTTGCGCGCTCGCCGGAAAGGGGGTGTCGCAAGCCTTTCCCTCTCGGCAGGAGGAGTGGAGGGATGTTTCGGGCGGCAAGCGCGGGGGCTACGCGGGGACGGCATCGAGAGCCGCGGCACGGCTCAGGCCACCGGCGACCTGTGAACTGGCCGAGCGCGGCCTCCAGGTCTTCCATGATCTCGGCCGCCAGCAC
>JBBRJW010000601.1:0-2972 GCA_038218705.1 Chthonomonadales bacterium
CTCGCGGCCTGACCGTTCTTAGCGCTTGCCGCGCCGAAAAGGAGTGCGCCCAGATGAAACTGCCCCTCTTCGCAGCCGCCTGGTTGGCGGCTGCCGCGCTCTGCAGCGCGCCTCTGCGTGCAGCGGAGCCAGCCTCGCCCCGCCAGCGTGATCGCATGGATCTCAACTGGCGCTTCCACGCCGGCGACATCCTCCAGCCCGGCGCATCCGCGGTGGAACGCTCTATCATAGCAGAGTGGAAGATGCGTCCGGTCGCACAGGGCATAGACGCCGATCCTGCCCACATGGCAGCTACGGCTCTTGATTCGTCCGGAGCTGAGTGGTCAACTGCGAGAACCGGCGACGATATCTTCCATGGCCGAATTGGGTTTGCCTGGATGCGGGCACCGCTGCCAGCTCTTCCGGCTGGGACCACCCCGCAGAGCGCTGTCCTCCGCTTTGATAGCGTTGATGACGCGTGTACGATCTACTTGAACGGGCAGAGGCTCCTGGTGCACACCGGGTGGTCCGATGCGTTCGATGTTGCGCTCGCTCCCGCCTGGCGATCGGACGGCCCCAACGTCCTTGCGGTGCTTGTGGAGAATACGGATGGAGGGGGCGGTATCACCGGCCCGGTCGCCTACAGCAAGCAGACGCAGCCGACGATGACGAGCGGTCCGGCGGCAGAGCGTTTCGACGACCGCACATGGGCGAAAGTGGACGTGCCTCATGATTATGTAGTTGGCGCCGCGTTCGACCCGGCCACGGACCCCAACCATGGCTTCAAGCCTATGGGCATCGGGTGGTACCGAAAGCAGTTCGCCCTGCCCGCCTCCGATCGAGGAAAGCGGCTGCTGCTCGAATTCGATGGTATCTATCGGGACAGCCAGGTCTGGCTAAACGGCCACTTCCTCGGCCGCCACCAGAGCGGTTACACCAGCTTCGCCTACGATATCACCGACGCCGCCCGACCCGGAAGTGTGAATACGATCGCGGTGCGCGCCGACGCCAGTCGGCCCGAAGGCTGGTGGTACGAGGGCGGCGGAATCTATCGCCACGTCTACCTCACGCACACTTCTCTTGTACATGTGGCTCACTGGGGAACCTTCTTTTCCAGTTCGCTTCCTGAGCCCGGTGCGGATGGCCGCGCCGATGCCGCAACCGTAACGGGGCGAATCACTCTGCAGAACGAGGGCTCCGCACCGGCTGAATGCAGAGTGACCTCCCGGCTGCTCGACTCGAACGGACATGAGGCCGGTACGCTGGAGGCCCGCGCGACCGTTTCCGCGGGTGGCAGCGCCGAGGTTCCAGCAAGCGCGCAGGTCGCGAATCCGCAGCTCTGGTCGCTCGAGACCCCGCGCCTCTACCGCGCCATCACCAGCATTACCGTTGACGGCAAGCTGGTAGACCGCGTGGAGACGACCTTTGGAATCCGTACCATTCGCTTCGATGCGAACCTGGGATTCTTCCTGAACGGCAAGTCCGTCAAAATCAAGGGGACCTGTAACCACCAGGATATGGCCGGCATCGGCATCGCGATGCCAGACCGCGTTCTCAACTTCCGCATCCGCAAGCTGAAGGAAATGGCGTCCAACGGCTATCGCTGCTCTCATAATCCGCCCGCCGTGGAACTGCTGGATGAGTGCGACCGGCAGGGCATGCTGGTGATGGATGAGAACCGGAAACTCGGTGACTCATCCGAAATTCTGGGGCAGGTAACGACCCTGGTGCTTCGCGACCGCAACCATCCGAGCATTATGATGTGGTCGATGTGTAATGAGGAGGGACTTCAGGGCACAGAGGTCGGCGGCAAAATGTTCGCTGCTATGAAACAGACCGTACTCGGCCTCGACACAACCCGGCCAATCTCATGCGCCATGAACGGTGGATGGGGCAAAGGCATTACGCTCGTCGAGGACCTGCAGGGCTGCAACTACGGCGAGGGCGGGTACGACGCCTTCCATGCTCAATTCCCTAATCTGCCGATGTATGGCAGCGAAACTGCAAGCACTGTAACTTCCCGCGGCGAATTCGGCGACGATGCCACGCGCGGTTACGTGACCGAGCTCCACTCCACCGACCACTCCTGGAAGCCCATTGCCGAAAAGCCATTTATGGCAGGCTCCTTTGTCTGGACGGGCTTTGATTACCGGGGTGAGCCGAGCCCTTACAGGTGGCCATGCGTGAACTCCCACTTCGGGATCATGGATACCTGCGGTTTCCCGAAGGAGAACTGGTGGTACTACCAGGCATGGTGGGGCGAGAAGCCCATGGTTCATGTGCCGCAGTGGACGCGCACCGGTCAGGAGGGAAAGCCGCTAACCGTCCGCGTATTCAGCAACTGCGACGAAGTTGAGCTCTTTGTGAATGGCGCGAGCCAGGGGCGAAAGCCGATGGAGCGCAATGGCCACCTCGACTGGCAAGTCACTTATGCACCCGGTGCACTCGAGGCAAAGGGATACCGCGGCGGCCAGGCAATCGTTACCGACCGTTCAGAAACCGCTGGCGCAGCCACTCAGATCACGTTCACGCCGGATGCCACCAGGCTGGTGGCCGACCGGGAGGATGTTGGCATCGTAGCAGTGGAGCTGCGAGACGCGAAGGGCAGGATCGTACCCACAGCCGCGAACGATGTAGTGTTCACGCTGACCGGCCCTGGCAAGATCGTTGGCGTGGGCAATGGCGACCCGAGCAGCCACGAGGCGGACAAGACGAGCCATCGCAGCGCCTTTCATGGCCGCTGCATGGTGATTGTACAGACCACCGACCGAACCGGCACGATCACGCTCACAGCCACCTCGCCGGGCCTCAGCCCGGCTCGCCTGACGCTGCAGTCGGCGCGTGCTTCGGCGCTTACGGTCTCGCGCTAGATAGGATGCGCGCTGCTCGGCCCCTCCTCGCCGGAACAGTCCGATGAGGAGGGGCCGAATTGCATGGAACACCAGAGCGGTCAGCACACCAACAGAGCGGCGCGGCTGTCCCGGCAGCTGCGA
>JBBRJW010000602.1:0-2963 GCA_038218705.1 Chthonomonadales bacterium
CCAGGGCGCGCTTCCGTTCGCGCCACTTGCGCCAACCATTCTGCCAATGAACTACCACCTGGGCGGTGTCTGGGTCTTTCCGAGCGATAACAAGCGCACGTCAGGTTTCGTTCTGCTCCGGTACACCGATGAGGTGAGCAGCTTCAGTCTCTACGAACATCCGGTTCCGCCCGCCGCGCTCCCCGAGAAGCCGGTGAAGAACCCCTATTTGCGCCACGTACAGCGCTGGCGGCTGCCGGGAATATCGGGCGATACCGAGGTTACCTACATCGGGCCGCTCACGCCAGAGCAGGCCCAGGCCGTTCACGACTCCCTGCGCTGAGTTTCCGTCTGCCTCGATGCCAGTGTGGCCTGCCCGAACTCCCGGGCAGGCCACACGCGTTTCATGGAATTGACAGCGAGGCTACAGCGGGCGCTCCAGCAGGTGGCAAGCGTTTCGGTATAGACCTCCTGCCATGGTCAGCGCCGGACGGGGTCGAGTTGGGCGTTTCCGATGCAGTAAACCGTGATGTGGGCGCTTTCGTTCATTGGGAAGCCTCGCTCTGAATGAAAACGGTCCCGCGGAGGCTCTGGGGCGCGATCTCATGGGGCGGGATCGGCCGCCCGATTTTCGTCAGAGCGTGATCGGTTGTGTTGAGCCAGAGCATCTCCGATGGGCTGACGACCGTGGCAAAGAGCCCGTCCTCGCGGCTGTCAAGGACGAGCATGGCCCGGGTCCCCGGTGAGAGTGCCTGCGCCTTGAGGAGCGAGCGGCAGAGCCAGTCACGATACTCCACCGAGTCGGCCGATCCTGCAAACGTGAGGATTGCGCCCTTGGATCCTTCGGAGAGCGGCTTGAACAGAGCTGCGCCCGGCGCATCATCGTGATCGGGTGTGGTGAGCGGTCCAATGCCGGTGGCATAGCAGAGCACTCCGCCCGCCTCCACCCATCGGCGTATCGATCGCCATGTCGCTGCCTCGGCGATAGCGCCCCGCAGGATTACGAGCGCCTTCACGCCCTTCAGGCCGCCGTCCGCAATCTGGCCATCGCTCATAAAGGCGTAGTCGAAGCGGTCCCTGAGCGGCCGGGCGCGGTCTATGAAATCCGCTCCGCGCAGCCGAATCCAGGTCTCCGGGTAGTAGACCGCTATCTCAGTGACGGGCTGGCGCTGCGTGAAGAATGCTCCCTGCTTTACAAACTCAGCGCGGGCCTCTTCCGCAGCAAAGAGGTTCGGGTAGTAGTAGTGGAGGCCCTTCGCGCCGGAGGCGGTGGCGTTGTAGATTCTTGCGGGCACCGCCCAGGGGCGCACGTCACCTGCGGGCTCGAAGCTGAAGTATGCGCCGTACTGGCGGCTGGCGGAGGCAACCCAGCGTGTGAGCGTGAAGTTTGCAGCGTAATCGCTGCTCTCGTTGGTGATTCGAACTCCTCCCCCAACCTGAGCTACCATCTTGCACTGCTCGCCGAAGTCCGATCCATGCTCCGGCGGCGCGTGCCCTCCAGTACAGAGATAGATATCGCCCTTCGGGAAGTTCCTGCGCGTCTCCTGGAGCCAGAAGCGTGCCCAGTCTGTCATCGAGCCGATATACCAGTCTGCCTGATCAAGCCGTGCGCGGTCGTTTGATGCAGCGGCAGGCAGCACAGGGTCCACAGTGGCGAGTGTTGCGGCAGTGCTGGCCCACGCGGCTCGCAGCCGGGCATCATTCCCATATCTGGCGCGGAGCCAGGCGCGATAGCTGGCGACCGCAAACGGGTCGCCGGCCCACCAGCCAGAGTGCGTGTGGTACTGGCCGTGGATATCGGCCGTCCAGTCGTTCCCGCTCGCGGGATAGATCGCCTCTCCGTAGTTCCCGGTGACGCCGAGGAGGATCGACTCGATCACGCCCGTGGACCGATAGTGATCGCAGAAGGCTTTCAGAAATCGCGCAACATGCTTCCTCATGGCCGGGTTCCAGAGCGACTGAACGTCCGACTCCTGGTGGTGCTCGAGGCAGACGTACCCCTGCGAGCCGGCCTTCTTGTAGTACCAATCCGGAAGGCTGTAGGGCGAGCCGACGATGATAAACGGCACCCATTTGAGCCCGGCATGCTGATAGACCGTGACAAACTGGTCGTAGACGGACCAGTCGAACCGCCCCTCCTCTGGCTCGCAGAGGTTCCACCGCACATAGCCCTCGTGGCTCGTCACGCCGAGTGCCTTGAGCGCAGGCACCGCCATGGCAAGCTGGTGCGCGGTTGGGCGAGCATCCGAGAGGCGTGCCGGATCGAACCCGCCAACGATCAGCTGGCCGCCCGCGCCAATCTTCACCAGAGGTTTCACATCCGCCATCTCCACCGTGTCCACCGTTGCCCAATCCGCCGGCCGAACATGTGACATCGATAGCGCTCTGACGGTGAGTGCGCTGCCGGACAGCCGGAAATCCGCCTGCAGGTTCTCGCTCTGGGCGAAGAGCGGCTTCTCCAGTACAAAGATCGCCGTTCCCCACTTGCCACTGCCGGTCGCTGCTCCCCCCGCCTGATCCTCGGCGGACCGATAGTGTGCGCTGATCCCGGCGCCCGTGGCGCTGTCGTATTCACAATGGAGGGGTGCGCCGACGGAGCCGTCAAAGTACTCGACGCGGAGGTAAAGCGGTCCGCTGACCGCGGCGGCCCGTGCGCGATCGACCTGGAAGTAGAGGAAGGATGCTGGAGGCGTACTCCCCGGGGCGAGCGCGAGCGCGTGAACGCCCCCTGCGAGGACAACTCGGGTAGTTCCGTCAGCGCCGCTGAGCGGAATGATTCCCGCGGGCGGGGCAGCGGCGCGATCAGCTCGCCAGGAGGCGCCTTCGAGGCGATCGGCCCTCGCAGGGCGGAGGCTGGAGTTGAGCGCGCAGAGCAGCGCGAGAAGGAGCAGTGGGAGGCGGTTAATATTTGTCATGGCGAGGATAGGTTTCGCCTCGGCCCCGCAATCTCCTGCGCCCACAATGGTCTTGCCGACGCCAGCGGG
>JBBRJW010000603.1:0-2945 GCA_038218705.1 Chthonomonadales bacterium
TTCTGGTTCCGCTCGAAGTGAAGGGCCTGAAGTAGGGAGGTCGTCCATGCGAAAGCGATGCGCCGCTACTGCGGCTCTCCTCGGAGCAGCCATGCTCCTGAGCCGTGGCGCGCTGGCCGAAGGCGGGTGGGTGGCCAACGCGCCTCCGGGCGCGGCCGTACTCGATTGCGGCAGGCGGAACTCCGTCTTCACGGTAGGCGAGCCAGTCGTCTATCACGTGAAGGGCAAGGAGGCCCCGACGAGATACGACGTCCGCAATTTCGACGGCGATCTGGTGGCCTCCGGCGCGGCGTCCGAGACGATCAATCTGCCTCCGCAAGGCCCCGGCTGGTACAAGCTCACCGTGTATGGGGCCACCGAGGACCCCAAGCTCGGCAGCGCTATTGCCGGCACAACCTACTGTGTCTTTCGCAAAGACCCCCGGTTCCCGCCGGTCCCGGATCGCTCAGTGAG
This sequence comes from Chthonomonadales bacterium, assembly GCA_038218705.1. Taxonomy (GTDB): domain Bacteria; phylum Armatimonadota; class Chthonomonadetes; order Chthonomonadales; family Chthonomonadaceae; genus JBBRJW01. The sequence goes on from JBBRJW010000603.1 coordinate 454, forward strand.
CGGCGGCGCATACCCTTCGTTTGACGAGCCTATGCGCGGAGTTCTCGGCATGGGGCCCCAGCGCCTCTTTGTGCAGGACGCGAGCAAGCCCGACGAGGCAATCGAGCGCCTCCGGGGCGATATCGCGCTCGACCGCAAGTACTACCTCCCCTACGATCCCGTTCGCAAACGGGTGCTGATGATCGCGTTCCCGAACGGCACCAAGGACCTGGAAGGCGTTCGTAAGATCGTAAGCGCCTTCAAGGACGAAGTGCGCTACTGGGAGCCACGCAACGAACCGAATGGCGGGAGCAGCGGGGCGGACTTTGCTCTGAAGGAGATGAAGCCGTTCTACGAGAGGGTAAAGTCGGTCGATCCGAAACTCAAGGTGATGGGGCCGGGAACTGTCTCCATCGGGCCTGTTGGGGGCGGCCTGAGCTGGATCGAGGACTTCTTGAAGGCGGGCGGCGGAAAGTTCATTGATGTCTTCTCCTTTCACGCCTACAACACGCTGAATGGGGACCTGCCGATGGCGCGCCTCGGCATGGACTCGCTCCACGCCCTGCTCGTGAAATACAGGCTTGGCGACATTGAGAAGTGGCAGACCGAACAGGGATACTTCGCGGCAATGTACGGTGCTTATCTGCCGGGGCACCAGGGTCGATGGACCATGCTCGAGATGATGGTCTACGAGCAGTACGGAATCCCGAAGGAGCACAATCACCTCTGGTACGATCGGAGTCATGGCTTCTGGGACTTCCCGACCTGGTGGGAGAATGAGGATGGCAGCCTTAACCCTGCCGGCCCTCTCATGCGCGTATGGGCAGAGGAGCTCTACGGCAAGAGGTTTACACGCGCCTACGATCTCGGTACCCCTGGAAACAGGCTCGCGCTCGGCAGCCTCTTCAGCGGTGGGGGACGGCAGACCGCAGCCTTTATGAGTGCAGGCAGCGTCGACCACAAAATCCGCCTCCGCGTGACGGGCACGGAGGAGCTGCGGACGATCTCTGCATTCGGAGTACCATCGGCGCTGCCGGTCCGGGGTGGATACGCGACACTGAACGCGCCGAATCTGCCGGTCTATGTGGAGCTATCGCCCGGAATGACGATCACCCCGGAGCCGACGAGCTGGGGACCGGACCTCGCGCTGCAGGAAGGCGTCGAGATTACATCGTCCGGAACCGGCGCGCACCCGGTCGACAAGAACATCCCGAACGATATCCGGAAGATCGCAAATGGTGTGCTGGAGAACTGGTACTGGACGCAGCAGCCGAAGGATCAGGCCTGGATGGACGACACGCCGACCTTCCCGGCATGGGTCCATATCGAGCTCCCGAAAGAGCAGCCGGTCAGTCGGGTTGTGATCTATAGCGGCAATCCCTGGCAGTGGATGGGCTCCCTGCTCGACTACGAGTTGCAGGTGGAGAAAGGCGGCGGCTGGGTGACGATCGAGCACGTGAAGGAGTCACCGCGCACTTTCAAAGTCTACACGCCGATCACGAGGACCTCGGTCGACAGTTACGCCCGCGACCGGTGGGTTTTTGAACACCACTTTCCGACCGTCACTACGCGCCGCGTCCGCCTTGTCGTGCACGATGTAACGTGGGGCGGAGGCGCAACCGAGGATGTGGTTCATGCCGGCGGCCAGACGGGACCACACCACTTGATGCTGCGCGAGGTGGAGATCTACGGAAAGTAGGCGGCGCTCCGCGCGCGCTGCCGGGCTAGCGCGGGCGGGTCCCAGCCGAGCGTTACCGTCAGCTCGCTCCCGCGCGCGGAGAAGAATGCCGCCTGCTCCGCCACGTCGTCGTAGCAGAAGCCATAGGCCTTGTGGTCGATGGCGTGGACATGGAAGAACTTCGCATAGGCGTTGTAGGGCTCCTGGCGATAGAACGTTTCGGGCCGACTCCAATCGCCCGGGTCGGCCAGCACGTGCCGGTTGATGGCAGCGCAGAAGCGAGGACTCTGAGCAAGAACGCCGGTTCCAAGGAACGCCTCCTGCGTCGTTGGCCTCCTCTCGCACCGCACGGATTGCCCTCCGCCTATCGGGGTGAATACCAGTGCTGTGCCATCTACCTCGCCGGTCCACTTCCCGCCGGGCGTCTTCTGCCTGGTCGTGTACCGGCTCCAGACCTGCGCAATATAGGCGTCAAAGTAGTGTGCGTTGGGGCCATGCTCGTCGAAGCCTGCCCGGCAAGGCGAGAGGATCCAGTATGGCGCGCGCAGGCAGGCAGCGAACTCCCCGGGGGTCTCCTTCCGAAAGGCTTCAAACAGCTTCGTCCTCGACTCCGTGATTCCGACCCGCTCCCTCTCAAGCGAGAGCGTCACCGGCAGGCAGAACGCATCAACCTGAGTCGTGTTGCCGTGCCACACGCCATCGCCGCACGCATACTCAATGAAGTCCCAGTAGGCGCTCCGGTCGTCCAGATTGCGCGGCGCGGCCCCAACCCGCAGGTAGACCCGGCCGTTCCCCGTCGGGCATGGGACTGTGGGCTCCTGGACAAACGCGTGCC
>JBBRJW010000604.1:0-2935 GCA_038218705.1 Chthonomonadales bacterium
TCAGCCAGATTCGTCATGCGCTTGGATTCGGCAGTCAAGAGGACGTGATCACGATTCCCCGGACGTAGTCTGACTTGCGGGCGGCGTCGCGAGCGCGCCGCCGCCCGGATCACCCTCAAAAAAGCGGATAAGATGACCTGATGGAATCGGAGAAGCTCGCGGATGCTGTGCAGCGCGGAGACTTCGAGTCAGTGCTCGCGCTCATCGAAGCGCAGCCGGACCTGCTTCAGGCTCGCGTTCGAGGGACGACGCCGCTTCTGCTATCGATCTACTGCGGGCATCCAGCCCTCGCGGAGGCGCTCCTCGAGCGCGGCGCGCCTCTCAGTTTTGCGGAAGCATGCGCCGCGGGCAGAGCGGACGAAGTTCAGCGCTTACTGAGTGGCGATTCCTCACTGGTGGACGAGCTCAGCGCCGACGGCTTTCCGTCACTCGGCCTGGCCATATTTTTCGGCCACGACGAGATCGCCCGGCTCCTGATCGAGCGAGGTGCAGATGTGAGGGCCCACGCGCGCAATCCGCAGGGAGTCGCGCCGATTCACGCCGCCGTCGCGCGGGGAAACGCAGCACTCGTGGAGGATCTCCTGGATCGCGGCGTCGACCCCGACGACCCGCAGGAAAACGGCTTCACGCCGCTCCATGGCGCTGCAGCGTCGGGAAACCGGGAGCTGGCGAACCTGCTTCTGGCCCGAGGTGCGAATGGGAGCCTCCACTCGGCCGGCGGCCGAACCGCTGCGGATCTCGCGCGAGAACATGGTCACGACGAGCTGGCCTCCGAGCTCGACGCCCAGACCTCACAATAACCTCTGATTCGTGACAGGAATGTACACACTCGGCGATTGACCTCGCGTCCGGCGATCGCTTAGCGTGCAGGCATGCTGAAACGTCTCGCCCTCCTCCCCGCGATTTGCGCAATCCTTCTACTGATCTGTTCTCCCCTCGCTGCCGGATGGCTGCAGTTTGGACAGAACCCGCAGCACAGTGGCAACCCTTCGATCATCGCCCAGCCGCCGCTGCACATTCTCGCGGACGTCAACTACGATTCTCTCGTCGACCAGGAGCTATCCGACTCCGGCGGCGAGCTTTTCCTGCACTATCAGGCAGCGCTGGTCGATGGGAACGACGTGTTCATGGAGTTCAAGAGCGGCAGCTACACCGGCAGGCCCAGCTGGGAAACGCAAAGCTGGAGCATTCACAAGCTGAGCTGGCAGGGCGGCAAGCTCACCGACCGCTGGGCAGGGCCGAGCGACTGGAAGCCGGAGCCGTTCGGCTCCCCCGTGTTCGAGCCCGTATTTCACGCGGCGCTCACGACCTCTTATCTCTATGAGCCAGGGGCCGGGGGAACGCTGCTGCAGATCGACCGCAACGACGGGCACCTGGTGCGGCGCATCAATCCGTTCGGCACCGCCGTCAACCCCACGATCTTTGTAGCTGGCCCGCTCACATCTGATGCGGCTGGCGACATCTATTACAACGCGCTTCAGCTGAGCGCCTCAGGCGCGTGGAACCTTGATGCTCCCGGCTCCTGGCTCGTTCGCGTCAAAGCAGATGGCTCATTCAAAACCGCCCCCTTTTCTGCCCTGGTTCCCGATGCTCCCCTCGCGCAGGCTCAATGCACCAATATCTTCGCTTCGACCCAGCTGCCCTGGCCCCCCTCTCCTGGCGCGACGGCCCCATCGATCACCTGCGGATCACAACGGCCGGGGATCAATGTGGCGCCGGCCATCGCCCCGGATGGAACGATCTACACCGTCAGTCGCGCCCATCTCAATTCACGATGGGGCTACCTCGTGGCCGTCAATCCCGATCTGACGCCGAAATGGGCGCGATCCCTGCGCAACCGTTTCCATGACGGCTGCAACGTGCTGCTTCCCGCAAACGGAGCGCCGGGAGGATGCCGCGCAGGAGCGACGACAGGCGTGGACCCCTCCGACAATCAGCCCGGCTCGGGCTCCGTCAACGACAACTCGACGGCGAGCCCCGTCGTAGCTCCCGACGGGTCCGTGATCTACGGCGCCTACACTCGCTACAACTATTCTCAAGGTCACACCATGAAGTTCGGAGCGGACGGCACATTCCTGGCGTCCTACCAGTTCGGCTGGGACACGACTCCGGCGGTGTGGGCTCACGACGGAACCTTTTCCCTCGTGACAAAAGAGAACCATTACGACTCGCTCTCCTACTGTGGGCAGATCGAGTTCTGTTCCTCGGTCAGGCCATCCGGAGATCAGGAGGCCTACTACATCACTCAGCTGGATTCGAACCTCCGCCCCGAGTGGAAGTTCCGTTCCTCGAACACGCTCGGTTGCGCGAGGAACTGGGATGGCACCACCACCTGCACCGACGATCATCCTGATGGGTTCGAGTGGTGCGTGAATGCACCGGCGATCGACGCGCGCGGCACGGTCTACGTGAACAGCGAGGACGGCCGGTTGTACGCCATCGCGCAGGGAGGCTACCTGGCCGGCTCGATCCTTCTCCAGTTTGCTCTCGGCGCCGCCTACACACCGATCTCCATCGGGGGCGACGGCGCGATCTTCGCCCAGAACGCCGGGCACCTCTTCGTCGTAGGAGGCGAGCCTACCCGGCGGAGAGGCGTAAAGAAGTAGCGCTGGACGCGGCAGCGTCTCGGGGCCCGCCCGTAACCTCCTCATCCAGTGGACTTTACCGCCAAGATTTACGGGCGCGCTGCAGTTCACGCCCGCTGCCCGGCGCTCCACCTGACGTAGAAAAATGGCATGCCCAACCCGCGCCCGCTACGCTCTACCTGCGAGCGTACAACTCATGCACGAAAAACAGGCATCGCTTTTGAGTATCAAATGGGTATGAGAATCAGCAACGAGCCGGCACGCAGCTGTCCCCGATGCGGACATTCCAGTGCAGCCCATGTCGATGGCACGCGGTGCGCTCTCTGCGGCTGCCGCCCGCAGTCGGCCGA
>JBBRJW010000605.1:0-2930 GCA_038218705.1 Chthonomonadales bacterium
CGCTCCGGTCTTCCGCACGGGCGGAGAGGGAATAGAGGCAGCAGATATGGAAGATCGAACGCAGATAATGGGTGGACCCGGAGCACAGCCGACCGCCGCGTGGCAGCCGACCGCCGGAGCTACGCAGATGGGAGCGCCAGCCGGATTTGATCCCGCCCGGACCCAGCTCGGTATGTCGCTTCAGGCACTCGAGCTGGAGTGCATGCCGGGAAATCGATACGCTCTCGCGCCAGAGCGTACGCGCGAGCACGCGCTTGCGGTGATCAAGGCGAGCGGTCAGCAGATTGGCCGCCGGGCTCCGATCAACGTCTGCCTGGTGATCGATCGCTCGGGGAGCATGGAGGGCGAGCCCCTCGAGTACGCCAAGCGAGCCTGCGAGTATGTCGTCGATATGCTGGAGCCGACAGACATCCTCTCTATCGTGACGTTTGAGGAGCAGGTAGAGGTCCTCATGCCCGCGCGGCGCGTTGTGAACAAGGCGCTCGTGAAGGAGCATATCCGTCGGCTAACCGTAGGGAACACTACCAACCTCTACGATGGGCTGGTGGCTGGCTGCATGCAGATCGCTTCCGTGCAGGCTCAGGCAGCGGGATACGTGAACCGGGTGCTGCTGCTGACGGATGGCGAGCCGACCGCCGGGCTGAAGGACTTTAACTCGATCGTTCAGCAGGTGGCGCAGCAGAAGACGCAGGGTATTTCGATTACTGCGCTCGGATTCGGAAGCGAGTACAATGAGGAGCTAATGGCTTCGATCGCCCGTAAGAGCGGTGGAAACTACTACTATATCCAGCGGCCCGACCTGCTGCCCGAGATTTTCCGGCGTGAGCTCGAGACTCTGATGTCGATCGTTGCAAAGAACGTCAAGCTGCGATTCCAGATGGCTCGCTGGACCCAGCTCCGCACTATATATGGGAACACGCCTTCGTTCTCCGGACGCACGGCCGAGGTGGCGCTGCCCGATATAGAGCGAGGGACGGTGAGGACGGCCCTCGCTGAGCTGGAGCTTGAGCGGCACCCCGCGGGAACCTTCCGGGCTGCCCGGATCGAGCTCGAGTACGATGACGTAGTGAATAACCGGACGGAGCGTCTCAGCGCGGACTGCGTTTTCGAGTTCACGGCGGACCGCGGCGTCCTGGCGAGCGGAATCAACGGAACGGTGCGCAATGAGCTGGATATCGCGATGGCTTCTCAGAACCTGCAGCGCACCATGATGGGGATGCGAACTCAGCAGCTGACGGCCATGGGCGCGATGCAGGAGCTGCAGAAGACACGCACCATTCTGATGGATGCCGGTCAGTCGAGCCAGGCGAGCGAAGTGACGGCAGCGATCCAGTCGATCCAGGGCGGCGGCGACGTCGAGAAGACGCTGATGGGAACCATGCTTAACCTCGACCAGGGGAAGCGCTGAGCGCGGGAGATCAGGATGAGCAATTACGAAGCCACCAGAGTGATGGGCGGGCCCGGCGCTACCGTTGCGATGCCTGCTGCCGGCGACCCGATGCGGACGCAGATGGGCGGCGTGGTAGCCTGCCCGGTCTGTCAGTCATCGACGCCAACCTTGGAGACCTACTGCGGCGAGTGCGGTTTCCTGCTGGCATCGGCTCTGCCGGGCGAAGTCGAAGCGCCCTCCGAGGAGCGACCTGCTGCCGAGCTTGTGGAGGAGGGCACTGGCCGCCGCATCGCGCTGCGAATTGGCGCGAACTCGGTCGGGCGCCAGGGCGCGGACGTGCTGCTGAACGAGGGGACCGTGTCCCGACTGCACGCTCGGATTACCGTCGAAGCGGCGCGGGTGCTGGTGGAGGATCGGGGAAGCAGCAACGGCTCGCGGGTTGGTGATCTGCGCCTCTCCCCGAACGTCGCCGCGGAAGCGCAGCCAGGCACGGTTTTGCGCTTCGGCAACTGGAAAGCCGTGATCGAACGCGCGAGCGTGGCTGACGAGCGGACGATCGTGGTGGCGGAGCCGACGATGGTTTCCGAATTGCTCTCCGCCGCAACTGCCGACGATCAACCGGCGGAGCCCATCGACGCGCCATCGACCGCGAGTGGCGATGCCCGCCTGGAGTGCCAGGATGGCCCCGGACCGAACATCGTGATCCCCGAGGGGGAGACGACGCTGGGGCGGCGGCCCGAGAACGGAGTGGTGCTCACCGGCGACCCATTCATCTCCGGCCGTCACGCCTGCGTGCTTCGCAGCGGCCAGACCGTGACGCTGACGGACGTCGGCAGCTCGAATGGGACGATCGTGAATGGCGTGCGCCTGGAGCCAAACGCAGCCGTTACGCTTGCGGATGGCGACACCGTTAAGATCGGCCAGGCCACCTATCAATACTTTGCGCCCGCGCCTACACTGGAGGACCCGGCCGAGCTCGCTCCGGAGACCGACGAGAATCCGGAGCCGGCGGAGGGGCAGCTGCAATGAGCGACGCGGAGTCTCTTGCCGACGAGGGCGCAGCACAGGAGCCGACCGCGAAGTTCGATCAGGCTGAGCTCGTGCGAGGCTGGCGTGCGTACGAGGAGAGCCAGCCGAAGGCATCGGTTTCGCTGCGGTTCGCGGCGAAGACCGATATGGGCCAGGTGCGCGAGAATAATGAGGACAAGTTCGACTTCTACGAGCCGGACGCGGCTTCGCTTCTGGCGGCGCGGGGCGCGATCTACGCGGTCGCAGATGGGATCGGCGGGGCACAGGCAGGACAGATCGCCAGCGAAATGCTGCTGAAGACGGTGATTTCCGAGTATTACAATCATCCCAGCCCGTTTCCTGAGACGGCGCTTGTGGCGGCCATCGAGGCCTCCAACGACCGCATTCATGGTCTGGCGCAGATGATTCCGGAACGCAACGGGATGGGCGCGACGCTCACCGCGGTGGTCTTCCGGGAAGACCAGGTAATTGTGGCCCAGGTTGGTGACAGCCGGGCCTACTTGCTTCGCGA
>JBBRJW010000606.1:0-2918 GCA_038218705.1 Chthonomonadales bacterium
CTGGCTGCAGTCGTCGCCTTCCGGTCGAGGAGGCGCTGCAGCCCGGGGTCGGCGGCCTGAACTGGCCGTCCGAGAAGGCGGCGCAGCCAGGCCCGTATGCGCGCAACATCCCGCCTGTCGGCGGCCAATCGGCGAACGGCAATGTCGAAAGGCAGAAGGAGCAGCGCGCCGAGCACAAGCTGAGGAACGATGTCCGTTGGCGCATAGGACGAAGGGCGATCGCTGCCGAAAATCGCGCCAGGCGCTGGGTTGGCCCGACCGTTGCCGGCTGCCGCAAGCTGGGCCATCAGATACGGGTTCGACTCGGTCTGCCGATACTCAGGAGAATACGCCAGCGAGAGACCAGCCAGCGATGACGAAGCCGGCCCGGCAGCCTGTTTCTGCATCACATTCACCATGTAGGTGCCGACCTTTGGCGCATCGAACCACGCTTCGTACCGACCCGGCCCGATCTGACGGAGCGGGGCATCGAGTGACGGACTGGCATGTAATTCGCCGGCCGCAGGCGGAGCGATTCGAGCGGAGAATTCCAGCCGGTTTACATATCGCCCTTGAGCATCCAGGGCGTCTACGACGATGTGCCCGCGCCCGTTCTCGTAAGTGACCTGACTGGTGTAGTCGGCCGGGGCGAACGAACGGAGCGTCCAGCGGATCGCCTGTGCCCAGAAGCGCGAGTAGCCCGCCCATGAGAGCCACGGCGCTGCCCAGCGCGCGCGGTCGTCCGACATAAACGCGACCGACCGGCCCAGTCCATAGCGCCAGGAGGCGAACAGAGGGTCTTTCCGGTGCGTGATAAGCGAGAGTGACGCCGTCGGTTTCAGGTTTGCGATGTTGTATCCGAGGAGCGGCGGAGATCCGGCCCAGTCGATCCCCTGAAAGATCTCATCCCCTGGCATATCGGTGGGCCGAAACGGCTCCTCAACAATCGGCGGCTGACTGATCGTCTCCGCATCCTTCAGCAGGAGGCGCGGAAGGTCTTCCGGATGATCGGCAACGTATGCCTGTCCGCCGCCGGTGAAGGCGAGCGCAGCCATAAACGTGGTCTCCGATGCATCGGTGGCTCCTGTCGTGATCGTTGAGAGCGTTACCCCACTGTCTCGAATCTTCTTGATATTCGCTGCAGTACCGCCCTGCGTCGACTCCCCGATCGCGTCGCCGTCCCCGAGGAAGATAATGTGCTTCACCTTCGCGTCTGTCGCGTTCAGCACACGCGCTGCTTCGAGAAGATAGGGGTCATAGGTCGGCGGGTCGCCCATGTCAATAAGCCCCTGAAGCTTGACCTTCAGGCCATCGCGATCGGTCACGTGGGCCATTTCAATTCGCCATCGGCCGGCTGGCGACACGGCCTCGCCACTGGCGGCGATGCCCGAGAAGCCGTTGCAGTCGAGGACACCCACCTGGTCGATAGGCTCCAGGTTGTCGATCGTGGCCTTTGCCGCCTCGATCGACATGTTGACTGTCGAAGGCACCTCGAGGTCCTCGATTACGAGCGCCACCGCGACCGATGGCAATCGCTTCTGCTTCTTCACGTCCATCGTTACCGGAAGCGCCTCCTCAATGGGCGTGCCACGATAGTAGCCCGCGCCGAAGCTGTTGCGCCCCCCCACCATTCCAAGCCCCACGCCGAAGTCGCGGCAGGCGACCTGCAGCGCCAGCATCTGATTCTGAGAGAGATCGGATGCCAGTACGTTGCTCAGGAAGACCGTATCGTACCTCTGGAGGTCCGCGGCATTCGCCGGCAGCGCCCCCGGCGACAGATAGTCGACCTCCATCGATTGGTCGTGCAGCGCCTGCCGGAGAAAACCGGTGAGTGCCGAGCTATCCGCGACGTAGAGCACAGCCGGCTTGCCGCGCACCCAGACATATCCCTCCCCACCGTTATTCTCCGGCAGCGTATCCTCGGGCGCGCTCAGGGTTACGCCGTATCGAAAGAACCCAGGTCTGGTGATTGACTGGTCGAAAGCGACCACGTTCTTGCCACGGTGCAGGCCCACCATGCGGGAAGGGCCGGTCGCCCTCCCGTCACGAGTAAGCTGTAGTCGCACCGTCTGCTCCGTCAGGCTCGATACCAGCGCTCGGACGGAGAACGGCTCCCCGATTTTTACCTGGTTTGGAAGCACAAGGCGATCAACGAGTGCTTCACGCTTCAGGTCCAGGGGGATGGTGACGGTATCGAGAAGTATGTGATCGGCCGCGAGCTCTGCCGCCTCCGGCAGGCTGTGGTCGGCAGTCTCGTTGCCGTCGGAGAGGAGCACAATGCGCCGCCCTGCGCCGCGCGCGGAGGGGTCGAGGAGCTCGTTGCGGGCCGCGCGCAGGGCCTGGACGATGTTGGTCCCCGCAGTCGCGCCGGGATCTCGAAGCCGCGATGAGTCGAAGGGCTGGCCGATTGATGACTGGGTATGCACCCCTTCCGCAAAGGTCACAAGAGCCGTCTGGTCGACCGCGCGCCGCGATTTCACGGCGCTGTCGAGGTACCTGCGTATTGCGTCGCGCTGCCCGCCACGCATGGAGCGCGAGCTGTCCACCAGAAATACGACTGCAACCGAGTCGCTCTGACGGACGTGCGTGGTTCCGGCCAGCGCGAATGTGAGGAGGGACAGGAGCAGGAATCGCACTGCAAGTGCCGCGCGCCGGCGGCCGACCGTCATATCGGTAACCGATCGGCGGTCTTGCCACCATGCGAAGAGGAGCAGGAGCGGAAGAAGAAGCAGAGCGGGCCAGAATGAGAACTGAACGGACAAGAAAGACGCCTCTCGTTGGAACGCACCTGGCAACTGAAGCCCGCCATCTGGCGGGTGGAATTAGTTCGCGCCCGTCAGTTTGCCACTGACCCGGAAGTAATCGAAATCCACTGCGCCCCCCGCCGCCCTGGTCGCGTAGCAGAACAGCGCAAAGCGGTAGCCCATGAAATGCGGCAG
>JBBRJW010000607.1:0-2917 GCA_038218705.1 Chthonomonadales bacterium
GACTCGACATTTCCCTTGTTGATCTCGAGGCGAAGCGGGAGTGTTACCTCTGCTCCCTTGACGATCACTTTTCCATCGCCCATCGCCTCTCCGTCGGCGGGCATCTTGCCATCGAGGGCTGCGCGAACGAGTTTGGCGGTCTCATAGGTGAGGCGCTGCGGGTCCAAGAGGTAGAGGCCAGAGACCGATCCCTCGAGCAGGTAGCTCTTCGTCTCGCTCGGAAGCGCGAGGCCCCAGACCGCGACCTTGCCGATCTTGCCGAGCTTGCGGAGTGCCTCGCCGCAGGCGGGCGGGCTGGGGGAGTTGACGCAGACGATGCCCGTGACGCCCGGGTGGGCCTGCATCGCCTGAACCGCCATCGTGGTAGCCTTGCTCTTATCGTCGTCATTATAGACATACGGCTGGTCGAGCTTGATTCCGGGATGCTTCTTCATCTCGGCCTCCGCGCCCTGAATGTGGAGGTTAAGGTTGGCGGCGGTCCGTCCGCCGCTCATCAGGAGCATCTCGCCCTTATCGCCCATGCCTTTAGCGCACGCGGCCGCAAGGTCTGCGCCGATCTGAACGTCATCGACAGCCCGGACATAGAAGAGCCGCTTGCTCCCGGGCGCGTCTGCATCCCACGTAAAGACCTTGATTCCAGCCTGCGTCGCCTTGTCGATCGAGGCGATAATCGCCTGCGAATCGTTCGGTGAGACCACGATGGCGTCGGCCTTGCCGACGATCGCCTGCTCGATCGTGGCGGCCTGCGCCTCGTTGTTAGCCTCTGTGGGAGCCTGGTACTCCACGTTGGCGTTGAGGCTCGCGTCATCGTTAGCCTGCACTGCGCCGGCCTTGCACGCTTCGCTGTAGGAGATTCCGCCCTTCTTGAAGATGAAGACAATCTTCTTCTTGCCGGAGGATGAACTGGCAGAATTTGGCCCTCCGGCTGGCCCGGGCACCGGCTCATTGCTCTCTTTGCTGCAGCCGATCGCGACCGATGCCGCGAGTCCACACCCGATAAGCGCCGTCATGGACCGGGTGAATCCCCGGGAGGTGCGGCTGCCGAGCCACTGATGATGCATGGTTTCTCCTTCTGAAGATCTGCCAGTCGGACCTGTAGGGCCCTTGCTATTCGTCGATGCCGTCGAGCATGGCGACGGCCTCCTCGGTCGACTCGCGGAACGCCGCGAGCGCATGGTCGATTTCCTGCGCGCTCACATTGAGAGGCGGCTCCATGCGAATCACCTTTGGGTTGTTGAGCGTGTACGCCGCAATCACGCCGCGCCGCGCCATCCCGTTGATGGCGATCTCGGCCACGTCCTTGACGGCGAACTCCACTCCGATCATCAGGCCGCGGCCTCGTGCCTCCACGAGCGCCCCCGGAATGTCCCGCTGAATCGCGCGGAGTCCGGTCAGGAGCTGCTCGCCGCGCTCAACCGCCGCAGCGCCCAGGCCCTCCTGCTCAATCACGTCGAGGGTTGCCATGGCTGCCGCGCAGGCGAGCGGGTTCCCGCCGAAGGTGCTCGTGTGGATCAGAGGGTTCTCCGCAAAGACGCGCTCCCAGACCCAGGGAGTGGCCAGCGTAGCGCCAATGGGCATCACTCCGCCGCCAAGCGCTTTGGCGAGCGGCATAATATCGGGAACGACCCCCTCGGCTTCCACCGCGAAGAGTGGGCCGGTGCGCGCCATTCCTGTCTGTACCTCGTCCACAATCAGGAGCGCGCCCACGCGGTCGCATGCCTCGCGCAGTGCCCGCAGGTAGCCCGGCGCAGCCACATGGATGCCGCCTTCGCCCTGCACGACTTCGACGATCATGGCGGCGGTCTGCTCGGTGATCGCAGCGCGGGCTGCATCGGCATCGTTGTAGGGAACGAACGAAACCCCGGGTATCAGGGGCTCGAAGGGCTTGCGGTACTTCTCGCGCCCGGTGACAGAGAGCGCGCCGAAGGTCTTGCCATGGAACGAGTCGATCGAGCTGACGAATCCGGGGCGCCCCGTGGCACAGCGCGCGAACTTGAGCGCCGCCTCGACCGCCTCCGCGCCGCTGTTGCAGAAGAACGCGTACTCCAGGTCGCCCGGGGCGAGGGACGCCAGGCGCGTGGCGAGCCCGGCGGGGCCGGAGTTAAAGAAAGTCCGAGTGGAGAGCGGAAGCAGGTCGAGCTGTCGGCGTACCGCCGCAATTACGGCGGGATGGCAGTGTCCGAGCGAAAAGACCCCATACCCGCCGACAAAATCGAGATACTTAACGTCTGCCACCGTCGTCAAGGTCGTGCCGCTCGCCGTGGCTTCAACGTCTGCGAAGCCCGCGAACTGCATGAGTCTGGCGAGCCCCGGGTTCACATGATCACGATACTCATCCATCACCTGCGCGATGCGCGCTGCTGCTTCGGGAGTGGGCTCCCGTGTCTCTACGGTCATACTTCATCCTTCTTGCCTGTGATATGGTCTCTGCGGCGCAATCAGGCGACGCCGGCCGGTTCCATGACCCCCAGAACGGCGCGTGCTGCCGGGCTGAGGCTGCGCCACGTTTCGGATCGGAGATACTTCTGCTGGTCGAGCTGCTGCGGCTGCCCTCGCCGGGTGAAGTAGCCGTGCATTACGCGGCGCGGCCCGTCAGTCCGATTTTGCGTTCCGCCGTGCCAGAGGTGGCTGTTGACCACCACCACATCACCCGCCCTGCCCTGGAGCACGATCTCCTCCGGGTGCGGATCGGCCGGGTTTGCCATGGTGTCGCCCGGGACCTTCGTTCCGGCATGTGTGCCGGGGACAACTCGCGTCGCGCCATTGTCGGGGGTGAAGTCGTCGAGCAGCCAGAGCGAGTTGCATACCTGGTATACGCCCGGGGTCTCCAGCCTTCCCCAGTCCGCGTGGAGGGCTTGATGCCCCTCTCCGGGCAAGGCATTTCGGCTGTTGAGAGACGACAGTCTCAGGTCACTGC
>JBBRJW010000608.1:0-2912 GCA_038218705.1 Chthonomonadales bacterium
GACCGCACCGGGCCCGTAACCGGGATTGCAGCAGATCCCACCTACATCGATGTTTCGGTGCCGCCGGGTACGAGACGGACTCTACCCGTGGCCGTCACATGCCAGGCATTTGCCTATGTGTTCGCAGGAAGCGGGAGGTTCCGGAACGCATCTCCTCCGCTTCCCATGCCCACTGAGATTGCGGGCGCGGCCGGGGACGAATCCGGGACCGAAGCTGATAATCGATCTCTGATCCTGTTCGACTCCGGGGATGAGGTTACAGTGGAGGCTGGCGAAGGTGGCATCCGGTTCCTGCTGGTATCCGGCATGCCGCTCCAGGAGCCCGTGGCGTGGAGAGGCCCGATTGTCATGAATACCCAGGAGGAGCTTCGATCGGCGTTCGCCGAGCTGCGCGAGGGGACTTTCCTCGGCTCCGAGAACCGCAAATAGGCGTGACGTCGTACCGGGAGCCTCTGGGCCCGTCTCACCATTCGTCAGGCGAGGCTCGGTCCGGCCTCAGCGCAGTTCCGGCCTCCCTTCGCGCGCTGCGAAGGGAGGCCGGAACCGGTTTGTCGTACGTCTAGCGGAAGCCCGCGCCGGGCCGTGGCCGCACCCGTCTGGCGCTCTACGAGAGGAGGCTGTACGGCAGCTCCAGCGCCTTCTTGACCTCTTGAAGAAACCGGGCTCCCGTCACGCCATCCAACACCCGATGGTCGGCGGAGAGCGAAATCTTCATACGGGAGGCCACTTCAATGCGGTCGCCTTCGCGCACCACGGCATCGCGGGAGATGGTCCCGATAGCAAGGATTGCCGCTTCCGGTGGATTGACGATCGCAATGAACTCGTCGACGCCCATCAGTCCCAGGTTAGAGACGCTGAAGGTGCCGCCGCTGTACTCCTCGGGCACGAGCTGGTGCTTTCGCGCCTTCGCCACGAGCGCCTTGGTGTCAGCCGATATCTGCCGCAGGGACTTCTTGTGGCAGTCCCGAACGACGGGGATAATGAGTCCCTCCTCGATGCCGACCGCGACGCCAATGTGCGCCTCGTCGTACTGCCGGATCGTATTCTCAGGCGTCCACGATGCGTTCACTTCGGGCACCTTCGCGAGCGCAACGGCACACGCCTTCAGAACGATGTCGTTTACGGTCAGCTTGCCCTCGGTCACATCCGTGTTCAGCTCCTTAAGGAGCGAGAGCGTGCGATCCATCTCGATCACCATGGTCGCATAGAAGTGCGGTATGGTAACCTTGCTCAGCACGGTGCGGCGCGCGATGGCCTCGCGCATCTTGGAGGGCCGTACGATATGGCCGCCCTGGGCAGGAGCGGGGTGTGGCGCCGGCGGCAGGGGCGAAGCGCCAGGAGCGGGCTTGGGTCGCGGCTTTGGCGCTGCCGGGCGCGGCGCTGGCGCAGGCTCGGCAGCGGGCTTGCGCTCGCTGAACTCGCGCACATCGCGCTCGATGATGCGGCCGTGCGGGCCGGTTCCCGGTATCCGGGCGATGTCGAGCCCGAGCTCGGCCGCCATGCGGCGGGCTAGCGGCGACGCTTTCACGCGCTCGCCTCCAGCGGACGCACCCTCGGCGGATGCCTCCGCCGGCGCTTCCACCACGGGCTCGGCAACGCTATCGCCAATGCGAGCAATGACTTCACCTACGGCCACCGTCTCGCCCACCTGGACGATGATCTTGCTCAGAATGCCGGTCTCATAGGCTGAGATCTCGACATTCGCTTTATCCGTCTCAATCTCCGCGATGGGCTCGCCCTCTTTTACCTGGTCGCCCTCCTGCTTGAGCCAGACGTTGATCGTCCCCTCTTCCATGCCGTCGCCCATTTTGGGCATGCGGACTTCTGCCATGAGTTCTCCTCTTCCCCGAGAAACGCCGATGCCGGTACTCGCCCTGCGAGACTGCCGAATGCGGGATTCCCTCAGGCCAGCGCGCGCTTCGCGGCGGCGATCACATCGTGCTCGGTCGGAATAGCCGCCCGCTCCAGGTTCTTCGCATAGGGCATCGGCACATCCGCGCCGCCCACGCGCGCCACGGGCGCATCGAGATCGTCGAACGCCTCTTCATGGATTCGAGCCGAAAGCTCTGAGCAGAAGCTGACATTCTTCCACTCCTCCTGGGCGACTACCGCCCGGTGGGTCTTGCGCACCGAAGCGAGGACGGTCTCCATGTCGAGCGGCACCAGCGTCCGGAGGTCAATCACTTCGGCCGAGATCCCGTCCTCCTTCTCAAGCGCTTCGGCTGCCCTGAGGCAGAGATGAACGCCGCGCGAATAGGAGATGAGGCTGATGTCGGTGCCTTCCCGGCGAATGGCTGCCTCGCCAAAAGGCACCATGAACTCGGGATCGTCCGGAACTTCTCCCTGCATCCCATAGAGGCCGGCGTGTTCCATAAAGATAATCGGGTTGTTGTCGCGAATCGCCGTCTTGAGGAGGCCCTTGGCGTCTGCGGGCGTGGCGGGCATTACGACTTTGAAACCGGGGGTGTGCGCATACCAGGACTCCATGGATTGCGAGTGCTGGGCGGAGAGCTGCGTTCCGACGCCGGCGGGTCCGCGGAAGACCACCGGGCATTGGATGCGGCCTCCAGACATGTAGGTGATCTTGGCGGCATGGTTTACGAGCTGATCCATTGCTTCGAGCGCAAAAGACCAGGTCATGAACTCCGCGATGGGCCGAAGACCGACCATCGCGGAGCCGGTGGCCATGCCGGCAATTCCAATCTCGCTGATAGGGGTGTCGACCACCCGCATCTGGCCAAACTTCTGCAGCATTCCTTCGCTAACGCGGTAGGTGCCCTGGTACTGGCCGACCTCTTCGCCGCAGAGGAATACATTCGGGTCGCGCTCCATCTCCTCGGTCATCGCGAGGCGGAGAGCCTGCTGATATCGCATCGTCGCCATAGTGTTCGGGTTGCTCCTCCAGCCACTCT
>JBBRJW010000609.1:0-2899 GCA_038218705.1 Chthonomonadales bacterium
CGTTTTCAAGGGCATCGAGTTTGAGACTGAGCGGCAGTCGGAAGTGCTTGAGCGCGGCGAGCGAGTGGCGCAGGAGACGCGCGGCTGGAACGACGCCCGGCAGGTCACATTCTCGCAGCGCTCCAAGGAGGGGGAGCAGGAGTACCGGTATTTTCCTGAGCCGGACCTCGTTCCGCTCGACATCGATGAAGCGTGGATTGAGCGGATCCGGGCAGCGATGCCGGAGCTGCCGGATGCGAGGCGCGCCCGATTTGTAACGGAGTTCGGGCTTCCTCCCTACGATGCCGCATTTCTCACTGATACGCTGGCGCTTGCAGACTTGTTCGAGGAGACGGCCAGGGCGTGTAGTGACGGCAAAGCGGCGTCCAACTGGATCATGGGCGATCTCTCTCGCCTGCTGAACGCAGCGGGCGTGGAGATCGGGTCGAGCCCGATCGCCCCCATCGCCCTAGCGAAAATGATCAACCTGATCAATGAGGGAGTCATAAGCGGTAAGATTGCGAAACAGCTTATTGAAGAGATGTACTCGACGGGCGGCGCTCCGGAAGCGATCGTAGAAGCGAAGGGCTGGAAGACGATCCGCGACGCAGGCGCGGTCATTGCCATCGTAGATAAAGTATTCGCCGACAACCCGGACGTCGTGGAAGCGATCCGCGACCGCGGCCTTGTCCAGAAGCGTGGTTTCCTCGTAGGCCAGATCATGAAGGCCTCGCAGGGAAAGGCGGACCCGCAGGAAGTTAATCGGCTGATTGATGAGCGACTCAAGGCCTGACCCGACTATGGGCATCCCCACAAAGCGCGCCTGGCTCCTCTGGGCGGTGCTGCTCCTTGCGCTGGTCGGCAGTGCCCGTGGCGCCGAGTCGGATCGGACGGCCGCGCTCATCCGCGACCTCCGCTCCCCGCGAGTGGAGCGGCGCTCGGACGCCGTCCAGGAGCTCGTGCGCCGGCGCGATCCCCGGGCCGCGCCGGCACTGGCGAAGGCCCTCGCGGACCCGGTAGAGACCGTGCGGCTTCAGGCTCGCCGCGCACTCGCCGCTCTCGGCCCGGCGGCGTTGCCTCAGACGCGGCCGCTGCTCACGTCTGGAAACGCGTCGGCGCGCGAAGGCGCGGCCGCGCTGGCAGGGATCCTGTCCGACCGGTCCGCTGTTCCGGCGCTTGTTCACCTCTGCAAGGACCCCTCCCCTTCAGTCCGAAGCGCTGCCGCCACGGCCCTTGGCGAGCTGGGAGACCGCAGCAGCGCTGCGCCTCTCCGCGCTCTCCTTGCCGATAAGGACCCGCGAACGCGGCTCCAGGCCGTGGTAGCGCTCGGCGCGATCCGAGACAGGCCCAGCGCCCGTGCGATTATCGAGCTTCTAAAGCAGCCCAACGACAGGATTCGAACTGCGGCAGCCGCTGCCCTCGGTAGAATTGAGGACCGCGCTACGATCCCGCTCCTCATTGCATTCGTGGAGAAGCCTCAGCCCGGCACTCAGTTCGGTTCGCGTTTCTACGCGGCCTGGGCTCTCGGTGAGATCGGGGATCGTAGGGCGGTGCCCGTGCTGCGCACTGGACTCACAGACCGCAACAGCGCGATTCGCAGCGCGGCGGCCGGGGCGCTGGGTGACATGAAGGATATTAGCTCGGTGCCGCAGATCCTTCCACTCCTGGCCGACAAGAGCGTCTCTGTCCGCTTCACGGCGACGCGCGCCCTCGGGTGGATTGGAGACGACCATGCCGTGCCCGCGCTGATAAAGCAGCTAAATGACCCGAACGAGGATATACGTGAGCAGTCGGCGCGCGCCCTTGGAAAGCTGCGGAGTCGAGCGGCAGTGCGGCCACTGATCGCTGCGCTGAACGACAGGGACGATGCAGTAACACGCGCAGCCGTGATTGCGCTCGGGCACATTCAGGACCCGTCCGCTATCCCCGCAATCCGGGCACAGCTGCATAGTCCGAGCGCAAACGTTCGATTAGCAGCCCAGGATATGCTTATCGGGTTCCAGAAAATGGGAATTAGAACCGACCATTGACAATCAAGTTGCAGGTGTGCCCGGCCGTCTGGACCAGGAGCCAATTGTGGCTCGTCTGACACTCTTCAGGGAATGAACTGAGGTCTCCATGGCTCTCTCGCTGCCCGACAAGGCGTCGCCGCTGATCGCGCTTGTACTATTGAATTTCGCGCTCTCCGCAGTAGCGCAGCCGGCGAAGGGTCGCTCTCGCCCGCCTGCGGCGCCGAAGTCCGCGGTCTCGCAGCGGGAGCTTGGTGACGGCATTCTCTTCGATGGCCTTCAGCAGATCTATCGTGAATCTGATCGTCACTTTGAAAAAGGCGAGTTCAACCACTCGATCAATCTCTGTCGCGTGGTGGTACAGGGAGATCCGGACAACGTGGAGGCATATTCATCGAGTGCATGGCTCCTCTGGTCGACCGATCGCAACGACGAGGCCATTGCACTGCTGAAGCAGGGGCTAAACGCAAACCGGGACACGTACTACATGTATGACGAGCTTGGGATGCACTACAGCCTGCGGCTCAAGCAGTACAGCGATGCAATACCATGTTTCGAGCAGGCCACGAGATTCGAATGCCCCTTCACAACCTGGCATAGCCTTGCCCACTGCTACGAGAAGACCGGACAGTGGCAGAAGGCTCTCGCCGCGTGGAAGCGCGCCGCCAGCTATCCGGGCGATCGCGTGGCTCTGACCAACCTGCACCGCGTGGAAGCCACAATTGCAAAACAGGCCGGGGCGCCTTCGCCGCAAGGGAGTAACTGACGTGTATTTCGTTCCAATCCACTCGGTATCCGGAATTCTCTTCAACCTGATCAGCCTGCTCATCCTTCTGATCATCGCGGACATCGTCTTCAGCTACATACTCGCGTCCTCCCGGAAGCTTTCACCCTACCATCCCGTGGTAAAG
>JBBRJW010000610.1:0-2891 GCA_038218705.1 Chthonomonadales bacterium
CGACGCAGTGGACACCGTTCTGACGTCAGCCGGCGCGATGGCGGAGCGGGCACTCGACACCGGTCGGGTCGCTGGCGCGGGCGGTGCTGCCGTCGAGCAGACCGTCGTAAGCATGCGGCAGATCCAGGAGCAGGTGGCGGCATCGTCGGAGATCGTCCAGGAGCTCGGCGCTGCGAGCGAGCAAATTGGCAACATCGTTCAGACCATCGACCAGATTGCCGAGCAGACGAACCTGCTGGCGCTGAACGCCGCGATCGAGGCAGCCAGGGCAGGGGAGCATGGCCGGGGATTCGCAGTGGTGGCCGACGAGGTGCGCAAGCTGGCGGAGAGGTCGTCGGATGCAACTCGCGAGATCGGTTCCCTGATTGACGGTGTCCGGGACGGCGTGACACGGGCCGTGGAATCGATGCAGCAGTCGATGTCGCAGGTCACTGCTGGAGTCGGGCAGAGCACGGAGGCCGGCGATTCGCTCAAACAGATACTCGCGGCCGTAGCAGCGCTCTCAAACGAGGTGACGAAAGTCACACAGACGGCCGAGCAGATGTCGGCCTCAGTAGCCCATGTGCGTGGCGCGGTCGCGGAGACGCGCGAAATCTCGGAGGCGAACGAAGTCTCCGTGCGGGAGATGACACGCGAGGCAGAGAGCGTGAGCAGCGTGATCGGGACCGTGGCTGCGATCAGTGAGGAGACGGCGGCCGGGGCGCAGGAGCTCACGGCGATGTCCCTCGAGGTATCGTCCAGCAGCGCGAGCGTTTCGCGCCTGGTGGAACAGCAGACTGCGGGCTTCACCGCCGTCCATGAGGCCGCGCGTGAGCTCAACAGCATGGCCGAGAGACTCAATGCACTCACGGCCGAGTTCCGGGTGGAGGCGAGCACAACCGGCGATGAGAGGTCGAATCGCCGCGCCGCTTGATCGTGGTTGGAAGTCGGATCTAACCTCGGGGCCCCGCTCACCGCAACCTCGCGGCGGGCGGGGCCCCGATAGTTTGTGCTGGTCCCGGGGGTGGAGGCGCATCCTCGCGCACAGCGGCTCGTGGACCCCAGCGACTGCGCCTGGCCCCGGCCCGCTCCCGCAGCGCTCGGAAGCGGAGCGCCAGTGGGCTCACGAACCGTCAGGCTCTTTCGCTCCCTGCCGGAGAGGATCTGCCTGCCAATGCGCCTGGTCTGGCTCCAGACCACATCCTCCGCAGCGCAGACGGCCACTATCACAGCGCGAGCGACGGGATTGAGAACGCGAACCACCAGTACGTAGTTGGGGAATCAATACTCCCACAGGTTTGCTGAGGCGCGGCGGGCTGGCACAAGGTACGGGTGCAACTCGTGCCGGGGTAGGGGATGAGCCGTCCCTGGCAACCATCAGATCCGCAGCCGAATCGTAAACTATTCGTCAACTCGCTCAGGGCGTGCCGCAGGCGGTGAAGCGCCGCGAGCCAGGGCGGCGGGTTCTCGCCAGAATCGCCAAGTAATCGCCAAGTAATCGCCAGATCCGACTTGCTACACGCCCGCGTTCGCCAAGACGTACTGCGCGGTACGGCCCAGGCCCTCAAACCGCAGCAGCCAGCGTTCAACCACGCCCCTAAGCTCCTGGCGCGCAGTCTCATCAGAAAGCCCCGTCAACGCACGGTATTCAGCGTTTGCAATCCTTCCCTTCTCCTTTACGGCCCCGATCACCTGAATCTGCCGCTCAGACAGACCCACTCTGCGAAGCCGTTCCTCCGTGTATACGTCTTTGGAGAAGGTGACGGTGAACTCCCACGCGCTGATCCGGTTCGGATGGACCTTATGGCTGGCCGCGGTCTGAGTAATGGTCTTCTCCTCTTTGAGTGCTCCGAGAACGATTCTAGGTTTGATAGCGGGCGAATGACGTTTTCATGGCGTCTTCAGCCCAACCTATTTCGACGAGTTCCTGTGTTCGAATCTCCTGGGGCCCGTTCTGATTGATACGGAAGCACTGCTCACAATGAACGGGATTTACCGTGACAGCCTCGCGTGGGGATTTCCAAGTTCTCAATGGCGCTTTCATCCGCAGTCAAGCTGCGGACCCGTGTTTACTGCCTGTGATTCTGGTGAAGAACAGCGAAGACTGGCAGACGGGCAAGTGCTTCCTGACTCTCGACGCCTCGAATTTGCCCGTCGCGCTGTGTTGGACCGTCGCGGCGTCACGAACTAACGCCCAGCAACAACTTCGGCGCCGCTGACGGCCAACCATCCGGGAGGACATCGCTTCAAAGCCCTTCCCCTCTTGCGCCTTGCAATTGAGTAAGCAGAAATAGCAGAAGATTGCCTGCCTGAGACCAGACGGTTAACCGCTCGACCTAGCAGGCAGGCGAACTGTATAGCCGAGCGACGATAGCGGACAACCGAAAATAGTGGCAATCTGCAGAATAGGCCTGGGTTAGCCGCTTCCTGATGCGTTCCACTCCTCTATCGTCTCACTGTTTGGCATTGCGGGATACTGGACAGACAGTGCATCCTGGTTTGTCGCAAATATATCGATGATAAAGTCAATGTCCCCATATCCTTGCACGGCTGTTGGGAAAGGGGCCCCGAAGCAGCCTCTGGCGACCTGTGAGCCAAAGAGAACAAAATTGTAGAGCCCGGCAATGGCCGGTCTGATCACGATCTCCTGGGAATCGTTCCGTGAGAATTCGTACTTAGTCTCCTGACCGTTCGGGGCCTTGATGACAAGCGAACACGGTCTCACTGGACTCCCGTCGGTATCGCCAGAGACCCCGGTGGCTTCTGTCCTGATCGTAAAGCGAATGGTCCAGACGACATTCGCCGGGACCGCCGGGACAACGAAGGACGTTCGGTACTCGGGGTTCGCCCTGCCCCATCCCCCACAGTTCGTCCCATTCCATCCGCTCTGCCCTCCTACCCGATTTCCAATA
>JBBRJW010000611.1:0-2888 GCA_038218705.1 Chthonomonadales bacterium
GATGATCTGCCACAGCCCGCTAGGATCCTTCGCATTTACCGGGTTGCCTCCTGTGTAGCCATAGAGGTCAATCCCTCCCGCATAGCCGATCGGATCGCGGTTGAGGAACCGCCCGCTTGCCGGGTCGTAGTATCGCTGGCCGAGCAGGAGCAGCCCGGTCTCCGCATCCGTCCGGTAGCCCCACTGCGCGCCATAGCCGGCGTACGGGTCGCTCGCCGGCCCGCCACCGAGAGCGCTCCCGAAGGCATCGAACCCGTGCGCGCTGAGCACGTTGCCGGCCCCGTCCCGCCTCTGCGCCGTCGAGCCCTGCTGGTCGAAGGTGTAGAAGACGCTGCCCGCTGCCGTGTGGCGCGCCAGCAGCCCGTTCGCGCCGAAGGTGTTGACCGCTGTCACCGCGCCGGTGGCGTCGAGCTCGCAGACCGGCTCCTCGCCGTCGTAGAGGGAGTACGTTCGCCCTGCCGCAGTCTGCTTCCACGCGCGGAGGCCGTCGGCGTTGTAGCCCGCCTGCATCGCGGTGCCGAAGGTCGTCAGCTTGTTGTTGGCGTCCCAGGTGAGAGGCTGCCCGTGCCAGCTGGTGGGGTTCCCCTCGGCGTCGTGGGTAACGGCCGTGGACTGGTTCGCGCTGTTAAAGGCGCTTGCCGTGCCCTTGAAGGTCGTCGGGTTCCCGACCGAGTCGTAACCGAAGGCGCTGCTGTAGCCGCCCGCTCGCTGGCTCTGCTCGCCCGTAAGCTGGCTCACGCCGCTGTACCCGTAGCCCGTCGAGCCCGAGAGAGCGGCCGAGCCCGGCACGCTCGCCGTCACGCCCGTCCGGTTGCCAGCGCCATCGTATCCGATCTGGCCAAATGCGCTCAGCATCGCGCCGTTGATACCAGCGGCACGGTTGGCGAGGCGCTGAGCCGTCAGACCCTCTACGTCGAACCCGTAGACAACGCTGCCAGTGGCGTCGGTGTAATGCGCCCGGCTGGTATCAATTGGCCGGGTCGCCTTCCTCGCACCCCAAGCTCCCGTGCCCGCCCGGTCGAAGTTTCCAACTGTGATGAACCGCCAGTGGCAGCCTTATGTGTCCCTGAGTGGACCGCATGTGCGAAGGCCGAATGTCTCCGCGAACGTTATTGGCGTGGGGGCCTCGGATTCAAACTCAAACACGTCTCTGTCGGGTCCCAGACCATGCGGGAGTGATTGCGTTGGAACCATTCTGACGATGTAATACAGGCGATGGAGTCAGCTAACATGTCGTCGAGGCGTTCTTGTGGTAATTGCGCTCGGGTGTATACTTCTAGCATCCAGCCATCCCCGCCACTCAGAACGACCATCTCATAGAGCGCGGCCATTGTGGTAAGCCAGGTCTCGTGGTCCTGAAACGGCGTACGGAGGACCGCTGCGGCGGCTTCGGGTGCCTGTGGACGAACGTAAATTGCAGCCGCGTCACGTTGCACAATGTAGTCCAGATCGCTGGTGGAGGCTCCGCGCAAGAAGTGAAGGGCCTGTGGGAAGAACAAGCCCAGGTCATCGCTGGTATTCTGATAGTAGGAACCTAACAGGAGGCCGACGGACATCACCTCGTACTCCGTTGTTGATACAGAGGTTCCGAAGATCTCTTCGGGTGTATCCCCTTCAAGAGCGTCAGTGCCGACATGGGCAGAACAGTCTGACCGGTTGGCCAGTGTCTCAAAGAATCGGATACGCGGATCACACTTTGAGTTCACATCGTTTACGAGGAATATATTCAGGCCCTGGATATAGTGAACTGTTAGCCCGTATTCCTGTCGCACTTCTACTCTGACGGGGTTAAGAGCACTATGGTTATAAGTCATCCTGGCTGATCCTTATCCAGCAATCCCTATTGCGGCAGCCGCGCAGCTGCAGCCACCCGCTCACCATTACCACTGCCTCCGCCCGATCAGCAGGCGGGCTATTGGAGGTGAGCACTTACGGCACCGCAGTCGGCTGGCCATTCATGTTCCTCGAGACGGCCGTCTGACCAAGGTTTGCAAGACCCAGGTCAGCCGTCTGTCTAATCCAAATCCTATGCACCCCCTACGCTGTCGCCGTTCGGTCCGCGGAATAGCGGAGCTATACCAGCGGTAACCGGCCCGCGTCGCGCAATTCCGTGATCCGACATGGGTCGCCCAGAGATCACGGCAATCTCAGAAGCCGAAAACCGGCTCGCCGATGATCCTCTCGATAAGTCCATTCACGAATCCACCTGCCCCTTCCACGACTCCCTCCGGAAAACCGAAGACCGGGATCGCCCTCCATAGGGGCGGAAACGCGAAGATCGGGATGAGCCACCCTGTCTCGTCGCAAAGCGACTTCTCGACCGGGGGACTCCCCGGAGAAGGTCCAGTACTCCGCGCGGGGTTGATATCTATCTCGGTACCCGGACGGTAATGCGGCTTCTCAGTCTCCCATTTTCCAGGCTTTCCAGGGACAGGCCGCAGTCGATGCCAATGGTCTTCTCCCTTCCACCCGGCTTTACCGGGTTGGGCGGGATGGAATTCGACGCCGTCCTCACCACTTGGACCTATCCATCGGCTTCCCCCGTGGGGGTCACCACACCTAATATTTGTCCATCCCGGAGGAAGTCCTCCCGGACCTTTAGGGAGAGGGAACGGCGCCAGACCTGTCGGATCGGCCCTGTCGACGGGCTCATACTCGCAATACCCGTAGAGGTTAATTCCGCCCTCATATCCGCTCGGGTCTCGGCTGAGGAACCGGCCGCTCGCGGGGTCGTAGTACCGTTGCCCCAGCAGCAGTAGCCCGGTCTCCGCGTCCGCCCGGTAGCCCCACTGCGCGCCATAGCCCGCGTAGGGGTCGCTCGCCTGGCCGCCAACGAGGGCGCTCCCGTATGCATCGAAGCCGTGCGCGCTGAGCACGTTGCCGGCCCC
>JBBRJW010000612.1:0-2883 GCA_038218705.1 Chthonomonadales bacterium
CAGCGAGACCGCCCGATGCGATCATGGCGCCGTGGTGGATCGCGGCGTCCCCTTTCAGTGCCGATGGCTCAGCAAGCACGACCACACTCACATGGGCCCGGCGCGACGCGAGCAGCCGCGCGATCACGAATCCGTCCCCACCGTTGTTGCCGCCGCCACACGCCACTACAATACGCAGTCCCGGAAGCGGCCCATATTCTCGTTCAATGACCGCGGTGACCGCTGCACCAGCATTCTCCATGAGGACCAGGCTCGGCATCCCTCGGTCCGCGGCGAGCCGATCCAATGCACGCATCTCACTTGCGGTCACAACCTTCAAGGGCTCCCCCATATCGACCTAAAGATCTCGAGCGGCCACGAAGCCGTCCCCGCTATAGTGACGTGCTTCTATGCTCCTCCGGTTCATAAACCGTCTGGCTGCCAACGCGATAGCGGAGGTAGAGCTCGCCATCGTCGCAATATACGGATCGGAGCTCCAGAGGTGAGAAGATACCCGGAGGAAGCGCCTCGCCTCCGATCACCCCGGGCAGGTCGGAACCCGCCTTCACCTTGGGCGCAACCGTGAGGAACAGCTCGTCCACGAGGCCCAGCCGGAACAGCTCTCCGTTAAGGGTCGCGCCCCCCTCACACAGCAGTACGCTGAGCTGGTAGCGGTCTCTTAGCACTCGGAGGGCAGCGGGAAAGTCGACCTCGCCGCGTTCGCCACAGAGAACCAGCTCCGCCACCGCCCCAAGCCGCCTTCGAGCGGCTTCTGGCAGATTCGCAGGTGCAATTACGATCGCCGCGCCCGGAACGTCCGTAAAGAACCGATTCTCGATTGGCACATCACCCTGTCTCGTAACCACGCAGCGTCGGAGCGCCGGTGGATAGGTAACCTGGCTCGCCCGTAATGTCGCTGCGCCGATAATCGCGCCGTGACCGTGCCTCTGCAGTCGCCGGAAAAGCATCTGGTCGGTAGCGCTGCCAACTCCCTTCGCGGAGCCATGCGATTCGCCGATCACGGACCTGCCGTCTACCGTGGCCGCCATATTGACATAGATATACGGGCGGTCCGAGGGCGCGTTCGGAAACCGCACGATCTCATAGAGCTTATCAGGATCGGCGCAATCGGGATTCTCATCCAACAGTCGTCTGATCGTCAATCGGAAACTCCGGGCGTTCTCCTTTTCGGCGGAGGCATGGCCGCTGGACCATGCCTCCGCCGAAAAGGAGAACGGGACTTAGATCGAAGCGGAGACCCACGCGCGGCTCGCCGACGAGCGCTCCACGGCCGCAAGCACCGCCTGGCTCCGATAGCCGTCGAGGAAGTCGGGCTTAAAGGGCGTGTCATGGGCGATCGCCTGCATCAGGTCCGCGATCATGTTGACGAACGTGTGCTCATATCCGATGATATGGGCCACGGGCCAGTAAGCCTTCATATAGGGGTGGCAGCCCTGCGTCGCGGGGATGGAACGAAACCCTTGAAGCTCCACCGGATCGTCAGTGAAGAAGACTTCAATCTCGTTCATCCGCTCCAGGTTGAAGGCAATGCTCCCCTTCTCGCCGTTAATCTCCCAGCGATTGAAGTTCTTCCGGCCTGCCGCGAAACGCGATGCTTCGAAAGTGCCCATTGCGCCATTTTCGAAGCGCGCCAGGAACGCAGTTGCATCATCAACGGTTACCTCGCCCATCTTGTCGCTCGCCTTGAAGCCGGAGAGACCGCCCTGTGTCTCCGCAACGAGTGGGCGCTGCTTCACAAAGGTCTCCTCCATGCCAACCACCTCGGAAAACTCGCTGCCGAGAACAAACCGGGCAGTATCGATGAGGTGGGCATTCAGGTCGCCGTGTGCGCCGCTGCCAGAAATCTTTCGGTCGAGCCGCCACACGAGCGGGACACTGGGGCTCAGCAGCCAGTCCTGCAGGTAGGTTCCGCGAAAATGGTGGATCTTGCCCAGCTTGCCCTCAGCCACCAGCTTCTGCGCGAGCGCAATGGCGGGCGCGCGTCGGTAATTGTGAGAGATCGCGTTGATACGGCCGGATGCCTTCGCCACCTCGTACGAGGCCTTTGCATCCTCAAGCGTAGTAGCCAGGGGCTTCTCGCAGAGAACGTGCTTCCCGGCTTTGAGAGCTGCCTGCGAGATCATCGGATGCAGGTTGTTCGGCGTGGCGACATCGACGAGATCGATATCGGGGCGGTTGACGACCTCTTCCCAGTCGATGGACCACTCCTGCCAGCCAAGCTCTTCGGCAGCCGGCCGAACGTCCTTCTCATCGATGCCGACAATCACCTTCATCACCGGCTCAACGTCGAGAGGAAAGAAGTGTGGCGCTTGCCGATAGGCATTGCTGTGGGCCTTGCCCATGAACGAATGCCCGATCATCGCTACATTAACCTGCTTCTTTGCCATTAAGTTGTCCTCCTGAAATAATCTAACGTCGGGAACAGGCCCGTCATGGCAGCCCGCCCACTCTGTGCCCTTCTCAATCCATAGCCGCTATTTCTCGACCGCCGGTGCAAATTCCTGCCGGGAACGCCCGCCGCCGGTCGCTCGTCAGGGCCGAGCCGCAGGCGAGATGGCCTCCCTGAACTTCGCAGAAGCGGGCGCCGCCCTGCCATAGGCCGCGCCTACGACAGGGCGGCACCGCCCGAGCCCATCAACCTAATGCGATTGGTGGCCGCGCGCCGGCGCGGCATGCGTAGGCCCATACAGCGTTCGCGCGGCAGCGATCAGTAGAGGCTCCAGGCCAGGTCCGACCGAGACGCTCGCCTCGTAGGTATAGAGTCTCAGGCCGAAGTCTTCTGGAGTGAGAATGTAGCCCAGCTCATCGTTCGTAAGGCCAAGCAGAAAGTGGTTGGCGCCCGGCATCATGCCCTTGAGGTCGAAGCCGATGTTCGGCAGCGCC
>JBBRJW010000613.1:0-2881 GCA_038218705.1 Chthonomonadales bacterium
GCATGGGGAGCCGCGGCCTCACCCGGTCTACCAGGAGGTCGCGCCCACCTCCGGGATCCCCCGTCCCGCCCGGTCGCTCACAGAGAGGCTGAACTGATAGGGCTCCGAGGAGCGAATCCATTTCACGAGCACGACATTATCGCCAGCGGCGAGGCTGATATCCACGGCCCAGGGGCCGGTTCCAATCTGCGGCCGGAAGGTCTCGCGATGAAATCGGCGCAGCACCAGCTGACCATTAAGCCACACTTTCACCCCGCCGTTGGTGTTGGCCACCAGGCGGGCTTCGCGTGCCGCCGGGCACCGGAGTCGCGCCTGGCCGTAGCAGACTCCCGACGATGCGCGGAAGATCGGCTCCAGGTCTACCGTTGGCTCGAGCGCCGTGAGTCGCTCCCACTGGCCCGCATTGGCGATTCGCGTTACATAGCGCTCCTGAAGGCCGGGTTTGCTCTCCGGAGCGTAGGCGTGGTCGAACCCTTCGCCATCGAAGTTTGCGAACGGCCCCACGCACCACCAGCAGGTCGGGCTCATCAAAACGAAGTCTGCCTGGAAGGGTGCTCCCTCCTCTGGCGTAAAGCGAACGATTACCGTATTGGCGATCTCGATTCGACCTTCGTTTTCGGGAACGGAGACTGTCCAATCCATCTGCAGAGCGCCGGTGTTGGCGGCGATAAACTGACGCTGTCCCAGGTTGGGCGGCGCAGCAACACGCCAGCCGGCCGGGGCCAGCAGTTGAATGCGGCCGCTGAAGGCCTGACCGCTCCGGTTGGTAACTGTCACTCCGAGCACGCGCGGGGCATTGAATTCAATCGTCGGGGAGCCGCCGGTGTCGAGGACGACATCGAAAGGACCCGCCTGCCCGAGCAGCGCGTTGGGCGGAGTAACGAGCAGGGGTTTCACGAGGGTCGAGTCGGCCCATGCAATGGCTGTCAGGGGATCGGGTTCTGGAGCGGCCGCTGGGAACGACTCTGCGGCTGCCGGCTGGGCAGGCAGGTCCACGGCCCGGGGCGAGCTCTTCTCGTCGGGGATTGCGGCGGGCTGCGGTGCAAAGCCGGGCATCGGTGCGGCAGGCGCAGCGGCATCTAGCCGGGCTGGCCCGCCGTCGCTGGGCGCTGAGGGAGCGGCGTCCGGTTCGGTTGCCTCTGCGGCCCCCGTGGATTCAGCGGGAGGCTGTGCGATGGGCGCGCTCCCGGCCTGCAGTACCCTGGCAGGAGCGTCCGGGCCATCGGCGGGCAGAGGGGCGATTTGCTCTGCGCCGATACCAGTCGGGATGATCTCGCCCTCGGTCTGTGGGCTCGCCTGGAGGTCCGGCAGCGGGCGAGCAGGGGCGTCAGGGTTCTCGTCTGGCGAAGCGGCGATGCTCTCCGCGCCGATGCCGGTGGGGATGATATCGCTCTCGGCCTGCGGGCTCGCCTGTGGACTGGCGGGCGAGAGATCGGGAGGCGGCGCGCCGGAGGGAAGAAGAGTCTGGCTCGGCTCCGGTGCATCCGTAAGCTCAACGAGGGGACAGAAGCGCGCCACCATGCTCTCGCCAACCCTGGCCATTCTCTCGGCAACTTCCGAGAGCGATCCCGGTGCTTTCAAGTCGCGCAGTCCGGCTCCTGGTATCACCAGGTCGCCAATGGGGCGGACCCACTCCTCCGGCAGGCGTTTCCGCCCGCGCTGGAAACCAAGGATGGCCCCGATCGCGCACCCAACCGCCTCGGAATCGCAGCCGCAGTTCACTGCTGCGCAGAGAGATGGGCCAAACTCGCGCCCTCCGTAGAGGAGCCCAATGGTGAGAAAGCCCATGTTCTGTGGGGCATCCGAGAAGTTCGCCGAGCCGGCTTCGTGCTGAACGCTCTCTCTCGCCTCCAGCCAGGAAGCCCCTCGCTGTGCGGCGGCGAGGGCCGTCTTCACGGCGCGAGCCGTGCGGCAGGTGCGGGGCATCATCGCGAGGCCTATGGTGAGGAGGGTAAAGGTATCATCGAGGAAGAACGAAGCGCTGCCCATGGCCGCAACAAACATTGCGGCCCAGAGACCCTCCTCCGAGTGGTCGAGCTTGGCGTCGTGATAGGCGAGCGCTGCGGCTGCCTGCGGATTTCCGGGCGCTGCCATCGCCCAGAAATCGGCGCGCATGATGCCGGCCGTGCCGTTGTGAAACCAGTTCGCGTGTGCGCCGGAAGCAGGCGGAGGGAGGCCGCGCCGCAGGTTTAGGGCCGCGTAACCGAGCTCGTCCTGCTGATAATCGAGGTGCTCGAGCCACGCGATGGCAAGGTCGGCGGGAGCAATATCCGGTCCGCACTCTTCGAGCGCAGTGAGCCATACAAGCGGGAAGTCCGTTGCGAGGCTCGCGGCCGGCTGGCCCGGAACGGGCTGGTAGAACTGGAGATGTCCGGGGATAAGCTGCCCGCGCAGGGGAGCTCCCAGCGTGATGCCCGCACTGCGCCCAGTCCAGCCGCCCAGGATTCGATCCCGGTAGCTCTCTCGTCTCAGCGTCAGTGCCGCCATGCTTCGCTCTCCCCTTCTACCGGGCCCGGATGGGCGTGTGCGCAAATGGGTTCCATCGCGCTTCATTCGTACTTACGCTCTTTGGAGCCCTCGATCCTGCCGCTGCCGCCAGAATCTCGTTGAGGTGGCGCGCTAACTGGTCTCGGCTACTGCCGGTGGAACCGGACGGGCTGGCCGGCCTACCGCCTTGATGGGCAGGCGAACCGTAAAGCATGCGCCTTTTCCCGGCTCGCTCGCCACCGAGATAACGCCGCCATGCGACTCTGTTACCCAGCGCGCAATATTGAGCCCGAGACCGCTCCCTCCGGCATCGCGGCTCCGGCCGGACTCGACACGGTAGAAGCGCTCGAAGATCGAGGCCTGATGCTCGGCAGGAATGCCGGGCCCGGTATCG
>JBBRJW010000614.1:0-2874 GCA_038218705.1 Chthonomonadales bacterium
GGCGCTTCAGGCCCACGCGCTCCACCGTGCCCGCCCGGGATAGGCGACGGAGCCGGCGATCCGCCCCCTCCGATGGGAGCGCTGGGGCGGTTGGAAGCCATGCGGACCGGCGCGTTCTCATGTGGCGCGCTCGGAAGACCCGTGGGCAGAGGCTTCTCATCCTTCAGCCTGTCCACTCCGCCTGCCACTTCCGGACTCGGGGTCGGCAGGGGCTTTGCCACGGGCGTCGGCGCGGTCACGGGATCGCGGGCCGTCTCTGGCTTAGGGAGGTCTGTCGGCGTCGGGCGCGATACCGCTTTCGCGATCTCCGCCACTGGCTTATCGTGATGCGACTCGGCTGGCCGCGGTTTTAGCTCCGGCAGCGGCTTTGGCTTAGGGGCGGCCACAGGCTCGGGCTTCGGCGCAGGGGGCAGTGGCTCGAGCGCTACCTGGATCTCCTCCGGGCGCGTTTTGATATCTCGAAGCGCAAGCTTAGGACCGTGCTGGGCAATCTCGACATGGATACCGAGCGAGATCAGGCAGAAGAGTATGAGCCAGTACCATCGTTCGAATCGCAAAAGAGTCTCCTCCGGTCGTGCCACAATAGCCCGGTCGTCGCGCAGTGAGAACATCGATCCAGGCGGTGGCTGCGCGAAAGCGCAGCCCCCGCAGGATACAGGAGTCCGAATTCTTCGGGAGCGGGCTTTCTCCGGAAGTGCCGCCGACCCCATCGGATCGCTTGATGCCTTGGAAACGGAACCGGGCTGCCACCTGCCACCCGCGGCGGTAGATGGCAGCCGGGAGCAAACCTACTGCGGTGTTGCGGCCTGGTACGTCTTCTTCGGGTCGGTGGGCAGCGTGATATGTGTAAGGCGGGCCTGGCGCGCCATGTCCATCACGTCCATAACGCGGGCGTAGGGCACATCGCGGTCGCCCTTCACCATCACGCGCGCCTCGGGATCTTTCGCCCCGAGAGCTCGCAGTGCACCGAGAACCTCGCCGTCACTCCGCTTGTCGCCGTTCAGGTAGAGGTCGCCGGTGGCAGTCACCATTACGGTGTTGTCTTTTGCTGTTTCGGGCACCCCTTCGCGTGTCACCGTCTTCGGCAGGTTAAGGTTGACCCCGGGCCGGCGTACAAAGACCGTGGTCACCATCATGATTATGAGAAGCGTTAGCGCGATGTCGATGAGCGGGATCAAGTTCATGTCCGCCATCGGCTCGTCTTCAGATGCGTGAGATCCGTGCATGGACTATACCCTCTGTCGCTCGCGGGTAGGCGCATGGAGCAGCGGGGTAAGCCGCGCGACATGGCCCTGGATGTTGAGCAGCTCATGCTGTACGCGTCCGAGCAGGAAGTTGTACGCGATTACGGAGGGGATCGCGACCAGCAGACCGACTGCCGTTGCGCTGAGCGCCTCAGAGATGCCCGCCGCCATCTGCTCTGCACCCGCTTGAGCCAGAGAGTGGAAGGCCGCCATGACGCCGAGGACAGTTCCGAACAAACCGACGAACGGAGCGGTTGATCCGATAGTCGCCAGAGGGGTCAGGTAACGCCGGAGCCGCAGGCGCTGAATGCCGAGAGCGATGTCTGCAGCTGTCTGAAGCGCGTCCTCGGTTGCGCCGCGCAGCGGGCTGATCGACGTGATGATCTGCGTAACCGGGGCGGCTGCCACGGTCGGGTCGCTCGGCACTACGCCGTCCGGCTTCTCGAGGGCAGTCTGGAGGACCAGGAAAGCCTTATCCTCGATTGACCGGAGGCGCGAGAGCGTGAAGAGCCGCTCCAATATGATACCGAGGGCCAGAATGGAGAAGAGGCCGAGGGGCCACGCGACCCAGCCGGCATCGTGAAACAGCTTCAAAAACATCGCTTGCTCTCCCTTTCATCTCATAGAGGGGGGCCGAACCGTCGGCCGCTAATTACCTTGAACTGCTTTGAGCGCGGCCAGACGCACCTTTGCATTGGCAGTCCGCTCATGCTTTGGATAGCCAGCTGCTAACTTCTCGAATCGGGCAATCGCATCCGGCTTGCGATCGGCTTTGTCGTAGGCGACTCCCGCCCAGTAGAGTGCGAGTGGAACATATGCGCCAGCGTTCTTCTCGGCCGCGGCGCGGTCGAATTCGGCTGCCGCCTCGGCGGGGCGGTTCAGGTTATACAGTGCGATCCCGAGCTTGTAGCGTGCCTCGCCCGCAAGGCGGCTTGTCGGATAATCCGAAGCGAGCCGGCTGTAACGTTCGCGTGCCTCATCATACTTTTCGGCCTTAAGCCGGGCGTCCGCCACGCGAAGGAGCGCTGTATCCGCGCCAGTGGCTTTCGGGTAGTCGTTTGCGAATCGCTCCCAGAGCGGAATGGCTTCGTCGGCCTTGCCCTGCTTATCGTACACCCACGCCTGATCGTACAGGAGAGTTCCCCGCGTCTCCTGGCTCGGCTGGGAATCGGAGAGCACCTTGGCGGTCGCGAGTGCGGGCTCCCACTGCTGCTGGTCGAGCTGCGCCTGCAGCAGCGCAAGGCGCGCCGTCTCCTGCTGCGCTGGCTCGAGCTTTGCCGCGAGAGCAGCACGGGCAGCCTTTTCGGCCAGAACCGCCTGATGTGCGTCGAGGCTGAGCCACGCGAGCCGGATCTGGGCATCAGATGCCCAGGGGGCGTCGGGCTTGAGCCGGACCGCCTCGGCGAAGTCTGCCAGCGCCAGCGCGCTCTTGCCGAGCGAGTCGTTTGCGAGGCCCGCCAGGTATCGGGCCTCCGCCGCGGTGCTGGGGGCATCTGGCAGCTTCGCGAGTTCGGCGAGAGCTATCAGAGCCATGGCGGGCTTCTTCAGGTCGAGAAAGAGGCGGGCCACCCTCAGAAGACCACGGGCGTGGTCCGCAGGCGCGGCGGTGCGTAACGCAATCTGGAGCTCG
>JBBRJW010000615.1:0-2867 GCA_038218705.1 Chthonomonadales bacterium
CCCCGCCTCACCGACTTCGGTCTGGCCCGATTCGTTCACGCGACCGGGCTATCCGAAAGCATCGCGGGAACACCGCGCTACATGGCGCCGGAGGCATTTTCGGGCAGCGTCTCGGCAGCTTCGGACCTCTGGTCGGTTGGAGTGCTGTTCTACGAGATGCTGAGCGGCAGTCTGCCGTTTCAGCAGGCCGACATCATAGAGCTCGTACTGGCGGTCCAATCGCGAGAGCCTGCCCCGCTTCCGGCATCCGTGCCCGAGAAATACCGCGAAATTGTGTACCGCCTGCTGGCAAAATCACCTCCCGAACGGTTCGGATCGGCGGCGGAGGCCCTCTCCGAGCTGCTTTCAGCCCCCACGCCTTCTATCTCCATAACGCTCGCCGCGCCCGTCGAATGCGCCGCGACGCACAATCTTCCTCTTGAGCCAACGTCGTTCATCGGAAGGGAGCGCGAGCAGACGGAGATTCGGGCGCTGCTGGCGAAGACGCACCTGCTGACGCTTACGGGCTCCGGCGGATGTGGTAAAACGCGCCTCGCGCTGCAGATCGCACGGCAGGCGCTGCCGGATTATGCCGATGGCGTCTGGTTCGTCGAGCTGGCCGCTCTCACCGATCCCGGCCTTGTACCAGAGAGCGTCGCGAATGCCCTGGAGATCTCCGAGACGCCGGGACAGCCCATGCTTCAGACTCTCGTGGCCGCGCTGCGGTCGAAAAAGCTGCTGCTCCTTCTAGACAACTGCGAGCACCTTCTCTCCTCGTGTACCCTCGTCGCCGATGCCCTCATGCGGGGCTGCTCGACGGTGCAGATCATCGCCAGCAGCCGGGAGCCGATGAACATCGCGGGCGAGCAGACCTACCGAGTGCCTTCGTTATCCCTTCCCGATCCCAGCCAGCCCTCCACTCCGGAGGCGCTTCAGCAGTACGAAGGCGTGCGTCTGTTCGTGGATCGCGCAAACGCCAGCTCGCCGGATTTCCACGTGACCGCCGAGAACGCCGCCGCCCTGGCTGCAGTCTGCCGGAGGCTGGACGGCATCCCCCTCGCGATCGAGCTTGCGGCCGCGCGCACGCGCTCCCTCAGCATCGAGCAGATAGCAAGCAAATTGGACGATAGATTTCGCCTGCTTACCGGCGGAAGCCGCTCCGCGCTGCCCCGCCAGCAGACCCTGCGCTCCCTGATCGACTGGTCGTACGGCTTGCTGACCGAGCCGGAGCGCACGCTGCTGCGCCGCCTCTCCGTCTTTGTAGGCGGCTGGACGCTGGAGGCCGCGGAGGCGGTGTGTTCCGGCAGCCTTCAGGGGGAGCCAGATATTGCCGGCGGGGCGCCACCCCCCCCAGATCCGAGCGCTCCCGAACCGGTATTCCTGGAGGATTGGGAGATATTGGACCTGCTTACGGCACTCGGAGATAAGTCGCTGGTAGTCGCGGAGCGAAATGGGCGAGAGACGCGATACCGCCTGCTGGAGACCGTTCGGCAGTACGCGGCGGACCGAGTGACGGAGAGCGGCGAGGACAACCGACTGCGCACGGCGCACCGGGATTTCTATCTTGCGCTCGCGGAGCGGGCGGAGCCGCACTACACCCGACCGGAGCAGGGCGAGTGGCTCGCGCGCCTGGATGGAGAGCACGATAACTTCCGCGCCGCGCTGGACTGGTGCGCCCTGGAGGCCGGCGGCGTGGACGCCGGGCTGCGGCTCTCCGGGGCGCTCTGGCGCTTTTGGCACACCTTTGGCCACTTGCGGGAGGGCCGAGAACAGCTTGCCCGCGCGCTCGCGAGATCGGACGACACGGTGCGGACGCTCGCGCGGGCGAAGGCGATGAACGGATATGCCCTGCTGAACTGGCTTCAGGGGGATGCTCGGCGCGCGCAGACGCTCTACGAGCAGAGCGTTGCCATCGGGCGGGAGTTGGGAGACCGAGTCAGTATCGCGGCATCGCTTATAGGCCTCGGCCTCGTAATGCTGGACCGCGCGGACCTCGCCAGCGCCGAGGCGCTGTGCGGCGAAACCTGCACGCTCTGCGCCGAAATCGGGGACCGCTGGGGCCTGGCGATGTCGCTGAACAATCTGGGGCTTGTCGCGTCTGCCCGCGGCGAGCTAGAGCGCGCGCGAACACTGCACGAGGCGAGCCTGGCGGTCCGGCGCGAGATGCAGGACCAGTGGGGCCTGGCGATGTCGCTGAACAATCTGGGAACGCTGACCGCGCAGGAGGGCGACTACGCGCGGGCTCGTTCGCTCCTTGGCGAAAGCCTCACTATCCGGCGGACGATTCGGGATAGAGCGGGGATCGCCTACAGCTTCGAGGGTATGGCGGCGCTTGCGGCTCGCGAGGGCAACATGGAGCGCGCAGTGTGCATTCTGGGAGCCGAAGAGGCGCTCAACGAAACGATGGGAGCCCCCCTGGCCGCAAGCGTCGATGCCGACCACGGTCGCGTGCTCGCGGAGATCAGGAGGGCCGCCGAGGAACCGGCATATAGGACCGCCTGGCAGCGCGGCCTCGCGTTGACGCTGGACCAGGCGATCGATTTCGCTCTAGCGTATTGATCGCGGAAGCCGGTTATGGCCCGTAATGCTCGTAGACACGGAAAGAGAAAGGACTTGCGAGAATGGCTGAGGAGGATTTCGAGAACTCGATAACGCCCATGCTGTGCGTCCGGGACGCGGCGAACGCCATAGAGTGGTACAAGCGCGGTTTCGGCGCGGAGGAGGTGCTGCGGCTGTCCGACGGGACCCGCATAACGCACTGCGAGCTTCGGATCGGCGTCGCGACGCTGATGGTCGCGGACGAGTTCCCCGACATCGGCGTACTCAGCCCACAGTCGATCGGCGGCTCGCCCGTGATGCTTCTGCTCGTGGTCGCCGACGTGGACGCC
>JBBRJW010000616.1:0-2848 GCA_038218705.1 Chthonomonadales bacterium
CTTCGAGCTATTACCCAGCGGCATCTCCGAGGAGATGTCCTTGATCAGGTCGCACTGCTCATGAATCGCTCGCACGTCGTCCATGGTCATGCCATCGTAATGTCGGGTCGACTTCTTCCTGTCCTTCCAGTCCGCCTCATAGTAGATGATAATGAGGTTGGAGCCGAGGCGCTCGAATTCATGCGTGACCTGGGCAGTTGCGCCTTGAACGATGGCAACCATTACGACCACGGCTCCGACACCGATGATCACTCCGAGCATGGTGAGGAACGAGCGCATCTTGTTGGCGCGCAGATTGTTGAGAGCTGTCTGAAGCGAGCGGATCAGGTTCAAGTGAGCCTCGGTCTTAATTGCGTAAGTCGAGCGGAGGGCATGTCAGTGGGCCTCCGTGATGTCGATCTCCTGCCGCGCCGGACCGGAGTAATGCGCCGGTCGAACACGCTCGCCGAGTTTGAGGCCCGCGACAACCTCCACGAAGTCATCCCCCCGGAGACCGAGGCTCACCTTGCGCGAGGCCGTGGTCTGATGGCGCTCCTTACCGACTCCCGTGTCGGAGACCACCTGGACCGTGGCGGAGTTCCCTTTGCCCTCTATGCAGTTTACAGGAAGACGAAGGACTCCCTTGCGGCGCGAGACGATGATCGCGCATCGAGCTGTCATTCCGGGCCTCAGGCGTACGTCCGACTGATCGAGCTGCACCTCTACCGGGAAGCGTACGACTCCCTGGCTGCTGGTGTCGCCTGCACCGCTCACCGCGGCCGCGGGCGCAACCTTACGCACGTGCGCTCGAAGCAGCGAGCCCCGGGCCGAGTCCGAGCTCACCTCCGTCAGCGTCCCGACCGAGACCTTGCTGATGTCGACTTCGTTCACGTTCACCTTGATCAGCATGGTGGCGAGGTCTGCAATCTGGAATACCGGGCTGCCGGAGGAGAAGGAGGAGATAGCGCTGGTGATCAGCTCCCCCTGCTCCACATACCGTTTGGTGATGGAGCCGTTCATGGGGGCAACCAGCGTGGTATCCGTCTGATGGACCAGTGTCTCGTCGAGCTGGTTCTCAAGCTGACGCACTTCGGATTCGGAGGCATGCATCTCGTCGGCGCGGATCGCATCATTGGCGCGACCGGCTCGCCCGGCCGCAAGCTGGGCGGATGCCTGCCGGTAGGCTGCCCGCGCACTCTCAAGGTCTCGCAGCTTCATAAGCGGCGCGACCGCAGCCTTCGCTTCGGCGAGGGCCGCTTCCGACTGCCGTACCTGACTCGCGCCGGAGGCGATCTGGCTGCGGAGGTTCGCCTCTTCGATCGACTGCGACTGGCGAATGCGATCAAGGCGCTCCCGGCTGTCCCGCAGTCGGGCGCCGGCCACGCCATAATCAGTCTCGGCGGAGTCCACTACCTGCTGGGAGACGTACCCGCGGGCGAGGAGCGACTGCTGCCGCTTTAGCGATCTCTGAGAGTTGTCCGACTGAGCTTTCGCCTCGTCGTATGCAGACTGTGCGCTCACGATCGCCTGCGGATGCGTGATTTCGAGCATCAGGCGGAGGCTATCCTGCTGGGCCTTCAGATTGGCCTGAGCGGCCTCCACGCCGGCCTGAGCGGCGGCAATGGACTGCTCCGTGAGGCCCGGCTGAACGCTCGATTCAGCCTCGGCCTGCTTCAAGTGAGCGCCCGCTACCTGAAGCGCCTGCACGAGCTGTTCGATACCGGTGACGGTCTGCTGCTGCTGCAGGCGCACACCCTTGCGCGCCGCCTCGAGCCGGGCGTGGGCGCCAGCCACCTGCGCACGCAGCGCGGCGACCTGGGAGTTCACCTCCTGCGGGTCGATCGTGGCGAGCACCTGCCCGGCGTGGACCACGGCGCC
This sequence comes from Chthonomonadales bacterium, assembly GCA_038218705.1. Taxonomy (GTDB): domain Bacteria; phylum Armatimonadota; class Chthonomonadetes; order Chthonomonadales; family Chthonomonadaceae; genus JBBRJW01. The sequence goes on from JBBRJW010000616.1 coordinate 1,858, forward strand.
CTCGTCCACCATTAGCTTCGCAATCCTGCCGCCGACTTTGGACTTCAAATCCACTTTGCGGAGTGGCTCGATCGCGCCATTCTCGACGACGCGAACCTCTACCTCACCGAGAGTTACGGTTTCAGTGCGCTCGACCTTCGGCGCGGGAGCGAGCATTCGACGCGCACCGAGCGTGCCGAGTACGCCGATCAGTACAACACCGGAAATTCCACCAATGAGACATCCACGCTTCATATACGCCTGTTCTCCTCGCCACGGCCCGCTCTCCCCAGGCGGCTGGCGAGGGAAGGCGCTATTTCAAAGGGACACTCTGCCCAAAAAGCAGCAAGGCGTCGTCGCCCGTGCCAGCTCGTCGACCTGTGATAGCAAGTCGAATGCGGAGGTTGTTGCCCGCAGTTCTCAGCCGCTCCAGGGGCATGCTCACCCTGCCCAGGCGCGCAACGGCTTTGGGCAGCGGAATCTGGGTCACGACGTGAGCGCCGTTCAACACGGCGATTACGACCCCTCCTGTCTCCGAAGTCACCCAGGCAGCCTCGCCAGTGTTGGTCAGGGAGACGGAGCGATACTCATCGTCCACGGCAATATCCCCGTTAACGTACTTCAGGGGATTTGCGCCGGTAGCTGGCACATCGCCAACGGCAACAAGCGGTACATTCGCCGTTGTGGCGCCTGTACCCTCTGTTCGCACGCCCGGCCGCTTGCCTGCAGCCTCCAGTCGGGCATACTCCGGCCCGAGCTTCTCGAAGACGCCCGCATAGCCCCGCGCGTCCAGGTCGCGATTCACCGTAATCCACGCGTCGGGCGCGGGGCCCTCCGAGGCCCCATTCGCCTCCCGGGCATAGCGGGCGAGAAGGTCGGCAGCCGGTCGAGGCGAGCCGTCAGGGTTGAGGATTCCGTAATCCGAGCGCTCCTCCGGTCGGGTTCCGCCGGGAAGCATATACGCAACCACTCCATTCGCCCCGCTCTTGCGCGCCATGCTAAGAAATGAAGT
>JBBRJW010000617.1:0-2845 GCA_038218705.1 Chthonomonadales bacterium
GGCGGAGAGCCTGACGGTCTACGCGCCGAGCCGCAGGATTGACGCGCGTGGCGACACGCTCGATAACCCAATGCTGACGGTGCGGCTCGGCTCGCCGATGGAGGGGGTGATACGTGTACGGATCACCCACTTTGGCGGTCAGGTGGACCCGGGACCGCACTTCCCTCTGGCGCGGCACGAGGCCTTCCGGCCGGAGGTCACCGTGGAGGAGGACCAGGCGGTGCTGTGCAGCGGCCCGCTGGAAGCGCGTATCAATCGGCGCGACTGGGCGCTGCAGTTTTCAGCGGCGCGGCGCGTACTCACGCGCACCGCCGAGAAGGGGATGGGATACGCCACTGTCAAAGGAGAGGGCTCTTTCGTCTTCGAACGGCTGAACCTTGGAGTTGGCGAGTGTGTCTACGGCCTCGGGGAGCGTTTCACTGCCTTCGTGAAGAACGGACAATCCGTGGAGATGTGGAACCGGGACGGTGGCACTGGCAGCGACCAGGCCTACAAGAACGTACCGTTCTATCTCACCAACCGGGGCTACGGAGTCTTCGTCAACCATCCTGAGCAGGTGGATTTTGAGATCGGAACGGAGAAGGTCGCCCGCGCCCAGTTCAGCGTTCCCGGTGAGAGCCTCGAGTATTTCGTCATCTACGGGCCGACGCCTCGTGAGATTCTGGAGCGCTATACCGCGCTAACGGGGCGCCCGGCGCTTCCGCCGGCCTGGTCGTTTGGACTCTGGCTCACCACATCGTTCTGCACAAGCTACGACGAGTCGACCGTCACCGGGATTATTGACGAAATGGCTGCGCGCGAGCTCCCGCTGCACGTCTTCCATTTCGACTGCTTCTGGATGCGCGAGTTCAACTGGTGCGACCTGGAGTGGGATCCGAGAACGTTTCCAGATCCGGCTGCAATGCTTGCGCGCCTCAAAGAGCGCGGGCTGCACATCTGCGTCTGGATCAACCCCTACATCGCGCAGCGCTCGCCTCTCTTCCGGGAGGGCAAGCAGCATGGCTATCTGCTGGAGAGCGCGCAGGGGAATGTGTGGCAGACAGACCAGTGGCAGGCCGGGATGGGCATTGTGGACTTCACAAATCCCGACGCCTGCCACTGGTTCCGCGAGAAGCTGCGGCGGCTGATCGATATGGGCGTCGACTGCTTCAAGACCGACTTCGGGGAGCGAATTCCAACCGACGTGACCTACTTTGACGGGTCGGACCCGGTTCGAATGCACAACTACTACTCGTTCCTCTACAACGAGCAGGTCTTTAGCCTGCTCGAGGAGGCGCGGGGCGAGGGGCAGGCGGTGCTCTTCGCGCGCTCCGCCACGGCCGGCGGACAGCGTTTCCCGGCGCACTGGGGCGGCGACAGCTTCTCCAGCTACGAGTCGATGGCAGAGACGCTCCGGGGCGGTCTCTCTCTCGGGTTGAGCGGCTTCGGCTTCTGGAGCCACGATATCGGCGGCTTCGAGGGGAGCCCGCCTGCGGATGTCTACAAGCGGTGGCTGCCCTTCGGGCTCCTCTCCTCGCACAGCCGGCTCCACGGCAATACGTCGTACAGGGTGCCGTGGCACTTCGACGAGGAGGCCGTGGATGTGCTGCGCCGATTCACGCGGCTGAAGTGTCGACTTATGCCATACCTTTTCGGGCAGGCGACGGCCGCACACACCGTGGGGCTTCCGATGCTGCGGGCGATGATGCTGGAGTTCCCGGAGGACCCGGCCTGCGACATGCTGGACCGGCAGTACATGCTGGGCGAATCGCTGCTGGTGGCTCCGGTCTTCTGCGCGGAAGGGGACGTGGATTTCTATGTGCCAGAGGGCGAATGGACGGAGCTGCTGACGGGGAACCCGCTAGAGGGGGGACGTTGGCTCAGGCAGCAGCATGGGTTCGAGAGCGCGCCGATCCTGGTCCGGCCCAATACTCTGCTGGCGCTGGGTGCAGATGAGAGTCGGCCGGACTACCATTTCGCCCACGATGTGGTGCTGCGCTGCTATGCCCTGGCGGACGGGGCTGCGGTGAGCGCCGTTGTGCCCGACCTTAATGGCCGGCCCGCACTAACGGTTAAGGTGAGTCGCGAAGGAGATGTCGTTACGTTTCGAGCGGCCGGGGAGACGGAGGCGTGGTCGGTGGAGATGGCGGGGCACGCGACCCTGTCGGATGTCTCCGGCGGCGAAATCGTGCAGGGGGAGCATGGCGCGCGAGTAAGGGCAGCAGGCGCGGAGATTGTAGTCCGGATGTAAACGCCGGAATTGAAGAGAGCAGCCTCCTCGACCCGTGGGTGGAGGAGGCTGCTCTCGTTTATGGCTTCGAAAGCGCTCCGACTACTGGATCGGAGCAACCACCGTTCCATTGATCGTCAGCTCGCCTGTGCCGCCGACCTGGCCCGTTGTGAAGCGCACGTTGGTGTACGTGAGCGTGAGCGACGTGGCCGAGATTGCGGTGACGGTAACGGTTCCGCTGACCGCATAGTAGATGAAGTTGCCGTCGATAAACGACATGTTGGTCCGTGGATCCGTGATATTGATTACGGTGCCCGCGGCGGGTGTCAGCCCGAAGAGGTCCATCGCGAAATCGCCATGGAGGCTTGGGCCCGCGATGTCAACGGTGTACTGACCATCGTAAGCCACGCCGTTAATGGTGAACGGGGTCGCAATCTTGCCTGCGGTGGCGCTTCCAACGAAGACGCCGTTCTTACCGTCGGGCGCGGCTGTCGTCGAGCCGGAGATGGTGAGCCCGGAATTGCCGCCGGTGCCGCCGGTGTTGCCGCCGCCGGAAGCCGGGGCATTCACAGAGAGACTGAACGTGCCGGTTGCCGCCGGCGTTCCAATTGGCGGATAGGGCGCCATGGGCGCGGC
>JBBRJW010000618.1:0-2839 GCA_038218705.1 Chthonomonadales bacterium
CCTGGCTGGACGCAGGTGCTCGGGGCTAAGCCACCGGGCTAGTGGCGCACTACACCGACTTCCCCGGGGCGTGGGGCGGGCTTACGAGCCAGCGACGCGGGGGAGCGAGCGGCTACTTCGGCTTCGACAGCCAGGCCTCCACGCGGATCCTGGTGAGCGAGGCGGGCGTGGTGACCGACCGGTACGCGTTCACGGGATTCGGGGAGGAGATCGCGGCCTCCGGCAGCACGCCTAACCCCTACCGCTACGGGGGAGCGTTCGGCTACCGTCGGCAGCAGGCGGGCTGGAGCTATGTGCGAGCGCGCGTGCTCGAAAGCGCGGACGGCCGCTGGATCAGCCGCGACCCGATCGGCTTCCTGGGCGGCGACTGGAACCTCTATGGGTATGTCGGCAACCAGCCCGTCCGCTTCGTTGACCCGAGCGGGCATTTCCGTATCTATTCGCCGATTGCTCCGACGCAGTGCCGCCTTATGAACATCATCGCGCTCGATCCAGGTGACATTTCCTCAGTCGTCGTATCGCGGTCGAAGAGCAACCCCAAGCGCGGTATCCTCATTCCTTATCGAGAAGTCTTTGCAGCGGCTGGTGTTCCGTTCAGCGCGCATTGCATCACAGTGAATGGCGGATTCTTCGATCCGCCCCGGGGGGCATACCGTCCGGGCGCACCAGCTACGCCTATTGGCGACGTTCGCGACCAACGTGGCGCGATTTACCCGGGTTCGCCCTGGTCAGGGAATACAAAAGTAGTTACGGATAGCGGCTGGATAATGGGCCGGTTGCCTCGCGACCCGGGCCACACCGATCAAGAACTGAACAGGGCGAGAACGGGTGTCTGCGTAGATGCTAACGGCAAGGTCAAGTCAATCATGCTGTACCCGCCTGCGGGTATACGAGATGACGTTTTCGACGGCTGTATGCGCGGGAACTGTCCGGACGGTACGCATCCCGTGTTCCTGGACGGTGGCGGCTCGACGCAACTGGTTCTAAACGGCAACCCGCCGAAGCCTCTGGATCCCTTTTGCGGCCAAGGCAGAGCAGTGCATAACTGGATCGTAATATGCCCTCCGGGTACCCAGCAATTGCTGCGTCGGGACGGCCGATGATGGCAGCACTGCTTGAGCGGCTTTGCCGCTCCATCAAGCATATTCGGCGCCAGCCAGTGCCCCTAGCACGGCGCTGGCCCCCTCGTAGACCTGGTATTTCCCTGGCCCGCTCTGTGTTTCCATGGGCCCGCGCGCTGCTCGTGGCCGGAGGGTTGCTCGCCTCCGGGTGCAGCGGTGGAGCACCGCGCACTGCCCGCTTAACCAGACCCGAGGGCGACCACCTCTATCCCATGGACACGGTTATGATTGTCCGCAGGTTACACCCGCGCGGCTAATATTTTGCAACGCCGAATGTGCTGAGCGAACGCTCAAGCGGAATGCGGCAGGCCCTGAGTCATCCGGATGTTCTGGAAAATGTGCTTGTCTCTGCCGATGGCGCACGGATGATTGTGCGATACCGTGGAGGCTGCTACCTAATGCGGACAAAGGACCTTCACATTTTTAAGAGGTTCAACGGGCCGCTTGCTTGGTGGCGAGGGGATGAAGTCGCCTATATCGATGAAGAGGGCTTGCTACATCTGGGAACGCGTCGGCTCCACGCTGACCCGGTTTACATCCCTGACTCACATGGACGCTTCTTCCTGGGACTTACTGATAGCCACCGGATATGGCCCGCGCCTGGAAACGTACCCGAGTGTAATCTCACTCTTTGGGAGCTGTCGACTGCCGGGCACTTGCGCGAAGTTCGGCACCTCTACCGAACCTGGCTCGACACCGGCAGTATGTTCGCTCCGAATCGACTGGAGATGCTGGACGCTCTGAATGGAATCTACGGCTATCCTGCGCATCTTGCGGCCGAAGACGACCTCCTGGGGGTCATGACGCATGGCCGGCTTTGTGCACCCATAACGGACGGTAAAAGGCATCAGCTCATGTTCATTCACGCCCCAGTCCGTCTGGGGCGAACGATCTTCGGCCTTGTCAAATCCGTGGCTGTGCATGTCGACTACCAGCCTATCGCGGTATACGTGTACGTCCTGACGAGCGAATCCTTCGAACTGATGAGGTTGCCGCGGAATGCAGTGCTGGCCACTTACGATCCGGTACGAAAGCAGATCGGCATCGGAGTACGATCGGCGGAAGGCGTCCGGTTATGTTACCTTGCCGGTCGGCGTTTCGAGTAGGACGGCATAAGTGGAACGTAATGTTTACTGACAGAGCGTAATCCTAGGCGATGCACTCAGAAAATTTAGCAAAGACCCGCTGGATAAGTGGTTACACGGTTCGGCAGGTCCTGAGAGGCTAGGGATGGGGAATTTCTACACAGATGTCATCGCGCACGACCCACGCTTCGAGAGCACAGAGCGCATCTCGGACACGGCGCTCCTGGAGCCGGTCACCGCTCGCAAGGTGGCGGCGATACTGGCCGATGCCGACGCCCACGGAGTGCGGATCGCGGTTTATGAGACCTACCGCAGTAAGGCGCGGCAGGTGATGCTGTTTCAGGAAGGCGCAACGCGTCTGAGAAACGTAGGCGTCCACCACTACGGTCTTGCATGCGATATCGTCCTACTTCGCGGTGGCGAGCCCGAGCGCGCTGACCTCGCCGCGCGGTAGCTACTGGAGCAGGAGAATCGAGCGCTGTTCGCGTAGACTCCGGCGAGACCAGCTCTCTACTCTCTCTGCCGCGAGGTATGCGCGATGGCCAAGGACCGTATCGACCACGACGCTCTGACCAAGAGCCTGCTCAAGACCTTCTTCCTCCCCTTCGTTGAAGGCTTCATGCCCAACGTCTT
>JBBRJW010000619.1:0-2812 GCA_038218705.1 Chthonomonadales bacterium
GAGGCTCAGCGAAGCGCATTGGGAGCGTTCGGACTCCACTACGATACATGGTTCTACGAGAGCGAGCTCTACAAGACTGGCGAAGTCGACCGGACCATCGGTGAGTTAAAGGGACGCGGCTACGCGTATGAGAAGGATGGCGCCCTCTGGCTCCGATCTTCCGAGCTGGGTGACGACAAGGATCGCGTCCTCATTCGCTCAAACGAGAAAGCCACTTACATCGCCGCCGATGCCGCGTACCACGACAATAAATTCCGCCGTGGATTCACCAGACTCATCGACATCTGGGGCGCGGATCACCATGGATATGTGGCCCGCCTGAAGGCAAGTGTCGCCGCACTGGGATATGACCCGGGTTGCCTCGAGATAATCCTTACGCAGATGGTATCGCTCGTGCGCGACGGCGAAGCCGTGATTGGTGGAAAACGAAAGGGCAATGTCATCGAGCTGAAGGAGGACCTGATCGACGAGATCGGTAAGGATGCCGCTCGCTTCTACTTCCTGCTCAACTCGTATGAAGCTCCCGCCACGGTCGATGTCGAGCTCGCTCGCAAGCAGTCCAACGAAAACCCGGTCTTCTACGTGCAGTACGCCCATGCTCGGCTCTGCAGCATCCTCGCTCGCGCGGTTGATGCGGGAATCAGCCCGCTCCCGGCGGAAACTGTGGACCGCTCGCTCATTGAGCATCCGGCGGAGCTGGAGGTCCTGCGCAAGCTGGTCGACTATCCGGCGGAGGTCACTGCCGCAGCCGACGGGATCGCCCCGCACCGCCTTCCGCGGTTTGCTATGGAGCTGGCAAGTCTCCTGAACGTGTTCTACGAGAACTGCCGCGTCATCTCTGGCAAAGATGAGGCAGTAGATCCGAACCTGACCCTCGCTCGTCTCGCGCTGGCGAATGGTGCGCGGATCGTACTCGGCAACCTGCTCGCACTCCTCGGCATATCAGCGCCAGAGAAGATGTAGGCCGCACCGCCGAACCCAGGAGGCCGGAAGCCCGGTCTTCAAGAGAAAGGAAGGCGGATCGATATGTTCGCACTCAATTTTTACGCTGAGTACTATGAAGAGGTCCTCCGGAACGGGCGCAAGTCTGTAACGATTCGCCTCGGCGATAAGTCCGGCAAGTACCAGGCTGGCATGCTGGTCTGGGTCACGGTCGGCCCCCGGTTTGGAAAGCGGCAGAAGCTCTTCACTGCCATCCTGGACCGAGTTGACGTGAAGACGATCGACGAGCTTTCGCCCCGGGATATCCAGAAAGAGAATCCCGAATTCCGCACGGCAGACGACATGGTCCAGATGCTTCGGCGCGTCTATACAGATGACATCTCGGTGGAAGATACCGTTACGGTAATCCACTTCTCTATGGTCTCTGAGTATTAGCGCTGCTTTCGCCGGTGTCGCACGCCCTGCGCGACTCCATGCGGGCGCCGGGCGCCGCAGCTTCAGCCCCTTACATCGAAAGCGATACGCAATGACCTCACGATTCCTCGGCGCCCTGTGGCGGCTCGCCCTTGGGCTGGCGCTAATAACCCCTGCCATTTCGAGTCGCAGCCAGCTTGCCCCGATTGTTCGCCCGGAGCATCCCGCGTCCCACGGCATCTTCTCCGACCGCGACGGCGCAAAGCACCCCTGGGTCGTAACCGGCGCGCATGCGCTTACCTGGGATGGCTCAGGCTATGCGCCAGCCGGTTTCGTGTTCGTTCCAACGAGCCTGCAGGGCGATAGCGACGCCGACTGGAAGCGCGACACTGAAGGGCTCACTGCCATCGCGGCACACGGAGTCCACGACATCCTGGTGCGACCCGCGACGCCGCTCGCAGCGGCCAATCGCACGGCGCTGCAGAGGCTCATTGACAGGCTCGAGGCCGACGGGTTTCGGTACGGAGTTGAGTTCGGGGGCGGAATTACAAAGCCGCTGTCGGGCGTCGTCGTAAAGCCGGCAAGCTACCGGTACTTCGAGCCCGACAGTACTACGGCGCGGTGGCAGGCCGCATCAGCCGATCGCGGCCTCGCAGTCTTCGTAGAGAACACAGGCGAAAACCGGATTCTGGCCGGCGCCACCCATGTGTTCGAGATCCATGGCGGCGTCCTCACAGCGCCCATCGATTCCGGGCAGACTGAAGCGAAAATCGTGGGCCTCCTCTACCCTCATAAGACGCTGGCTGCCGACGGTGCCGGCGGACTTCCCGACGTTTGGGGCGGCTTCGATGAGTATCGTGATCAGCTGCTCTCCACGCTGAGCGGAGTTAAATGGGGCAAGGGTCTGCGGTTCTTCCTCGATCCTCTCGCGCGCCGAATCGGCGTCCGAGATGAGTTCGACTACCTCGTGCCGGACTCAGGAGCTTTCCGCCTTGAGTGGGAAGGCTACCTGCGCAGGAGATACCCGGCCATCGAGGACCTGCGAAAGGCCTGGGGACTCGGGGAGACCGACGGCGGAAGCTATGCGGAGCTTGCCGCGCTCTATCCGCTCTGGGCGAACGATCGGGGAATCCCCTATTTCTACGCCCCCGCAAGTGGCGCGTTTCTCGCCGCAGCATCCACCCGATCGTTCTGGTGGACCGATTTCCTGCAGTGCCGGAACGAGTCGATCGCGCTCAGCATGCGATCGCTCGCAGCGGTGCTCAAGCGGGAGGCCGCCGACGTCCCCGTGGTGGTCACATGGACGCAGCCTCACCCGCTCTTTGTTCAGGAGAGCGATGGCGAGGGCGTTGACGGGTTGGCGCTCGCCTCCGACGAGTTCCCGTCCGCGACGCGGCTCCTTGCCCCCGCGCTCGGGGCCGCGGAACAGTGGAGAAGGAGCTGCTGGCTCATCGCG
>JBBRJW010000620.1:0-2804 GCA_038218705.1 Chthonomonadales bacterium
CCTCTCCCGGCTCATGGTGCTGGGCCGACCCGGCGAGCTGAAGGCCCTGCCTGAAGTGACACCGGCTGGCACACGCCGCATTGCAATTTCCAGCGGGAGGCCACCGCAGGCGCTCGCCGCGCTGAGAAACCAGCCGTTCACGCTCGATGCAACTCTGGTTGAGGCCGAGGCGCACCTGCTGCTTCCCACCGGGACGACCGATCGGGAGGTGGTGGAGGCGCTCGCTCGCCTCGGCGTTACCGATGCCGATGTGCGCGCGATCGAGCCCTCCCTGGAGGACGTATTTGTGACGCTGACGAGAAGGCTGGCCCGCGGATGAAACAGCTGTTGAACGGGTTCTGGGCGATCGCATCGAAGGAGCTGACGCACATCCGGCGCGATCGGACCACGCTGATGTTCGCGATCATCGTGCCGATGGTGCAGCTGCTGCTGTTTGGCTTCGCCATCGACTACGACGTGCGCTATATCCGCACGGTGGTGGTGGACTTCGACCAGAGCCGCGAAAGCCGCGCCTACATCGCGGGCATCTCCGCCACTCACTATCTGGAGGTCATCCGCCATCTAAACTCTCCGGAGCAGGCGAGGATGATGATGCTGAGGGGGGAAGCGCGGGTGGCGATCATCATCCCTTCGGGCTACGCGCGGCTGGATGCGGGCGGCGCAGCGCCGGTGGTCCGCGTGCTGCTCGACGGCTCGGATAGTCAGGTTGCGCTTCCTGCTCGCAATGCGCTCGCCCGCCTGCCGCGGCCTGGCCCGGGTGTGCCCGATGTGCGCTTCGACGTGCTCTATAACCCGCAGATGCGGAGTCAGGTCTATACGATCCCCGGCCTCGTCGGCGTCATCCTGCAGCTCGTCACCGTTTCGCTCACGAGCTTCAGTCTGGTGCGGGAGCGCGAGCAGGGGACACTCGACCAGCTTATGGTGAGCCCGGTTGGGCGCCTGGGACTGATTCTCGGTAAGCTCGCGCCCTATGCAGTGCTCGCGATGTTCGAGCTGGCGACGGTGCTGGCCGCTGCGAGCTTGATCTTCAACGTGCATGTGGCGGGAAGCCTGCTCCTGCTCGTCTGCCTCGCGCTCCCGTTCGTACTGGCTGCGCTCTCGATCGGGCTGCTTATCAGCACGGTGGCGCAGACGCAGGGGCAGGCGCTTCAGTTCACACTGCTCACCACGCTGCCTTCCATCCTGCTGTCCGGCTATATTGCGCCCCGGGAGACACTGCCCGGGCCACTCTACATACTCTCAAGCTGCATACCGGTCACGCACTTCATCCAGATCGCACGGGGAGTGATGGTTCGCGGCGCGGGGATGGCCCAGCTCTTTGCGCCGGTCGGATCGCTCTGCGCGATCACCGTCACACTGCTGACTCTGGCCACGCTCCGATTCCGCAAGAACGTAGGGTAGGGCAGCGGACGAGCCCCGCTCCTCTCACGGGCCGAACGACGCCGAGAGGCGCTTTAGCTGAGCAAGACTCTGCGTGCCGAGGTGACCCTCCTGGTAGATCCCCGCGTTGAGGGTTACTGCGCCGCCTACGGCATGGCAGCGCTTCACAAAAGCGAAGAGCTCATCATCGGAATAGAGCGGCGGCTCCATCTGCCCGGGGCAGGCGTGCGCCCAGGGCGCGTCGATGGGCACGAGGGCGTGCCACTGGCAGCCGGTACCGCCCACGTGCGATGTGAGCGGCAGGTGGAGGGCCCCGTCTGGCTCGCGGCCGAGGCGGATCATGCCATCGCGCAGGAGCTCGACTTCGCCGGAGAGGTAGTCCTGATGCGGCGTTATCGGCGACGTGATTCCCACGCAGAACGAGCCGTCGTTAAAGGCAAGCGCGGCGTTCGGGTTGCCAGCGCGGGCCGCCGCGCACCAATCTGCCCAGCGGTACGCGCTGTTGGGAAATACGGGCCAGGTGTAGCAGCCGTCGAACCACCAGCCGTCCAGATTGGCGGCATACCGGAGCGCGTACTCACGAATAAAGGCTGTATAGCGGCCCTGGAACTCCGTCTGGTCTGCAGGATTCCAGCCAAAGGCAGCCTTGATCTTGTCAGCCTGCCCCTCGACTTCCGCTGGCAGGTAGGCGACGAAGCGCTTCCTCATCCGCTTCACGGCGCGCGCCAGCTCGAGGACGAGATCCCTCTTTGAAGTGTGTCCCACTCCCGCCCGTCGATCCAAGTAGATGCTTGGACTGGCATAGCATCCCGAGTTCTGACCAATGGTGAATATGAGCCAGTCTGCTCCGGAAGCCTCGAACTCCGCGAGGAACCGGGCGGCGTCGAACTGCTCAACAGCGTCATCGAGGCTGCTGATGTATGGCCCATGCTCGCGGGGCGGCCCTGGCGCAAGCCAGTGAACCATGAGCCCGTACTTCCCCTCTCGCATCCAGGTTGTTCTTGCCGCTGCATCTGGCATCTGTTTCTCCTTTATGCCCGCAGTTACCACGCTGCCGCCCGGAATTCCTTTCGCCCATCTGCGGTGCGGCCGGGCGAGGCCGGCGCAAATCGCGCAGGAAACCGCGCGCCCGCCGCGTAAGTGATGCTCGATATTCGGCAGAAGCTGCGCCGGGCTGCATCGCATTTTGCCAACCACGAGACAGGGGTATCCACGAATATGAACCACGAACGGATCGAGCAGGCGTTTGGGCTTGCGAAAGAGCGATATGCTGAGATCGGAGTCGACGTTGAGCAGGCCCTTCGAACCCTCGCCACCGTCCCGGTCTCGCTCCACTGCTGGCAGGGGGACGATGTAGGCGGATTTGAGACCGCATCCAGTGCAATGAGCGGCGGAATCGCGGTTACGGGCAACTATCCGGGCAA
>JBBRJW010000621.1:0-2799 GCA_038218705.1 Chthonomonadales bacterium
GCCGAGGCGGCCAGGGGGGCGCACCGCCCAGCCGATGGATTGGCTCCGGCCAGGGGAAAGGGGGCGCACCGCCTGAGCAGCCGATGGATTGGCCCGCGCCGTGGAACGGGCATCGCGGGCCCGCGGCCCGTTCTCCTCGGCCCGCCGCGCAGAAGGAGACGACCTGCCCTCTGGTGAATGCGACTTCCGTCTCGGGCGGTTGATCCCTCATACCCCGACGACACCACGTCAGCCATTACCAGCCCAGGAGGATGCTATGCAATTCGGATACACCATTCTCTACGTCAACGATGTTGAGGCCACCATCGAGTTCTACAAGAAGGCGTTTGGTTTCGCAGAACGCTTTATCATGCAAGGCCAGTACGGCGAGATCGAGACCGGAAACACCCGACTGGCCTTTTCGCAGACCGAGTTTGCGAAGACGCTCACCTCGGTGGAGATCGAGGCAGCCAGGCTCGACAGGCCAGCCCCGCCAGTCGAGCTGGGGATGTGTACGGAGGACGTGGACGCGGATTTCAAGAGAGCTCTGGAAGCCGGGGCGATTGAGGTGAGCAAACCGGAAGTGAAGCCATGGGGCCAGACGGTAGGCATCGTGCGAGACCCGAACGGCTTTCTGATCGAGATCTGCACTCCCATGCCGTGAAGCACGCTGCGGCAGGACGTCCGAAGGGGGCCCGGCGCATGTGCGCCGGGCCCCCTTCGGACTCACTTCGACTGTCGGCCCGGGTCAGCGGGCGATGGCGCGGAGGGTGAACGCGCCCGTGAGCACCTGCCCCTTGCGGGCGTGAATCTCGTGATTGGTCACCCACGCGCCGCTGAAATCCACGGGCCCCGCCACTTCCGTGCTCGCCAGGAGCAGATTGCCCGTCAGGCCGCTGTCCGCGCGGCCCACCAGCGGAGCGCCCGCAGGCAGCAGGGCCAGCCCCGCGCCCGCGCTGTCGGTGAGCGCGAGCCAGTGCAGGCCGCGCTTCGACGCGCGGAACTGCATGTCGCCGGCGCGACACGTGCCCGCGGGCGCGCCGAGATGCCCCGCGGGGTAGTCGGTGAAGTAGGATTCGCGCTCCCACCGCATCTGCGTGAGGCCAGGCCCCACCTTCAGCTTCAGCCCCTCGTCCCAGAGGCTGGAGTCCGCCGCAGACCAGTCGAGGCTCCACTTCACCGTGATCTCGGCGGTCGGCTTGATGTCGTAGGTACAGGTGAGCGTGCCGAGCGTCGCGCCGCCCGCTGCGGCCAGCACGCTGCTCGTCACGGTTACGCGCGTCGCGCCCTCGTCGCCCGGAGCTGCGGACACCTGGCTGCCCTCGGTCACCGGCGGGGCGGCCGAGCGGAAATAGCCCCGCTCACTGCTCGCCTTGGCCTCGCCAATGTTCAGGATCGGTCCGCCGATCACGAGCTCTCGTCCGCGCACTCGCCACGATTGGATTGCGCCTGTGGCCCTGTCAAAGTCCACGTTCTGGAGATCGTTCGCAACGCGCAGCCCCTCCGCGCCGTCCTGCACTGCCAGCGGCCCACCGGCTGCCAGCGCGGCGGGCGCAGGCGCGAGAGGCGCGCCCTCGACCGCCAGGTTCGCGGCGACCAGCGAGCGGCCGTCCGGGTGAACAAACTCCAGCCGGAGCGTGGTCATGCCGTCCGGCGCAGGGAAGCTCGCCGTCGTCTCCTGCATCGGGGCGCAGGCCACGTGCACGGTACCGCTCTTCAGCACGGCGTTCCCGTTCAGCGCGGTCCAGCGGCAGGCGAGCTCGTTCAGATCCGTGAAGGCGTAGTGGTTGGTCAGCGGCACGGTGCAAGCGCCGGCCGAAGGAGCCACGGTACGCGCCTCCACCACAACCGGGCTGTAGACCGTCTTGACGATCCACCACTCCGGCTTCGGGACGCGGTAGGCGGAGACGATCCCCTTGTTGTTCTCCTGCCGCAGGTGGTCCGGGCCGTACCAGAGGTCGCGATTCTTATCCGGGAACCGGTCCGCGATGCCCTGGTTCTGCCACTCCCAGATGAAGGAACCCAGGATCGTCGGAGCCTTCCAGAGCTTCTCCCAGGTCTTGCTCATCGTCTCGGTCCAGAGATCGGAAGCGCCCGGATCGAAGTCCTGTGTCTCCTTCTGGTAGAAGATGTGCGGATGCTCTGAGAAATTCGCGCCCCACCGGGTGTTCTTTGCGATGTTATCTACCCAGTCGGGTCCCGGGTAGTGGTCGTCCTCCCAGGCCTGCCCCTTGATACTGCCGGGGCCCACGCTGGAGACGAATGCGGGGCGGGTGGGATCCGTTTTGCGAACGAGGTCGATCACCTGCTGCGAGTCGGGGCCGGACGGGTTCTCATTGCCGATGCTCCAGGCGAGCACGCACGGCCGGTTCTTATCGCGGGCCAGGGTCTCCTCAGCGCGCTGCAGCAGGTACGGCGCGAACTTCGGATCCTTCACCGATTCCCCGTTCCAGCAGTAAGGCACCTCGTCCAGAATGTAAATCCCCTTCTCGTCACACAGCTCCAGGAAGCGGGCAGCGTGGTTGTAGTGGGAGGTGCGGATGGAATTGATGTTCGCGCCCTTGATCAGGGCAAGGTCCTTCACCCACTCCGCCTCTGTAAGCGCCCATCCCTTGTCGGCCCACTGGTCGTGGCGGCAGGTGCCGGTTCACTTGATCGGCTTGACATTCCAAAGCACTACATTGTTCTTGATATCGATCTGCCGGAAGCCGAACCGCTGCTGAACGCGCTCCACCAGCTTGCCGCCCTGGTTAAGCTGAAAGACCACGTAATAGAGATCGGGCTTCTCTGCCGACCAGAGCTTCGGCGTGCGGACCGGCG
>JBBRJW010000622.1:0-2789 GCA_038218705.1 Chthonomonadales bacterium
TCGGTGTCTGCGGCAAGGATGCGCCGACGGCGGCGCTCCAGGATCTGCTCGTTCATGTCAGCAAGGGCATCTCAATGTATGCCTACCGCTCTGCGCAGCTCGGAGCTCACGATGATGCCGTCGACCGATTCGTAATCGAAGCCCTCTTTACTACTGTCACGAACGTGAATTTCCACCCATCTCGCCTGCAGGCAATGCTGTTGGAAGGCGCTGTGCTGCGCGATTCCGCGCGGGCCACGTACGAGGCCGTCGCGCGCGCCGCCGGACAGACGCCGGCCGAGCTCTCCGGTCCGGCTGGCTGGAAGCCGGAGCTGAATATTGACGGGCTCATCATCCAGGGCCACTCGGTCTCGATCCCACGCCGGCGAGCGCGCCTCGGCGCGGACTTCGTCGGGGTCCAGGAGATGCTCACCTACGGCCTCAAGGGAGCAGCAGCCTACTACCACCACGCGTTTCAGCTCGGACAGACAGACCGCGCGATCGTCGATGGCTTCCACGAGGGCCTTGACTTCCTCACCCATGATGACGCGACCATGGACGAGCTGCTGGGCGCTTGCCTCAAGGCCGGCGAGCTCAACTACAAAGTGATGGAGCTCCTCGATGGAGCGAATACCGGCGCATACGGACATCCGGTTCCGACCAGCGTTCGAATCGAGCCTGTAGCCGGCAAGTGCATCCTGGTCTCTGGCCACGACCTGCGCGACCTCCAGGCGCTGCTCGAACAGACTCAGGGCACCGACATCAAAGTCTATACTCACGGAGAGATGCTGCCCGCGCATGGCTATCCGAAGCTCAAGGCATTCGAAAACCTGGTCGGCAACTACGGCGGGCCCTGGATGTACCAGACAACCGAGTTCGATCGGTTCCCTGGCCCGATCCTGATGACGACGAATTGCATTCAGCGGCCAAAAGACAGCTACATCGACCGCATCTACACCTGCGGGCTCGTGGCATGGCCCGGCGTCCGGCACATAAGCGATCGAAACTTCGGGCCTGTTATCCAGGCTGCTCTCGATGCGGAAGGCTTCACCGAGGATGGATCGGACCGAAGCGTGCTCGTTGGATTCGGCCATAACACGGTACTGGGAGTGGCCGACAAGGTAATCGAAGCGGTTAAGAGCGGAGCGATCAAGCACTTCTTCCTGATCGGCGGATGCGATGGTGCAAAGCCAGGCCGAAACTACTATGCGGAAATGGCGCACTCCGCTCCGGCAGACAGTCTGATACTTACCCTCGGCTGTGGCAAGTACCGTTTCAACAAGGACGACTTCGGAACAGTCGCAGGCCTGCCGCGCCTTCTAGACATGGGTCAGTGCAACGATGCGTACTCTGCTATCAAAGTGGCGATCGCGCTTGCGGGCGCGTTTGAGTGCGGCGTAAACGACCTGCCGCTGTCGCTCGTGATCTCCTGGTACGAGCAGAAAGCCGTGGCGATCCTGCTCACACTGCTCTATCTTGGCGTACGCAACGTCCGCATCGGCCCGTCACTTCCGGGTTTCGTCACTCCCGGCGTCCTCCAGGTGCTCGTGGAGAAGTTCGGCCTGCTGCCGACCACGACAGCCGCCGCGGACATGCAGGCTATCCTGGCGTAACCAGGCGGCCGGTACTCCCCGCAACGGCAAGCCGGGGTCCTGCGCAGTGTCGCGCAGGGCCCCGGCTGAGTCTCGACTATGTCGCCTGAGCGACCGAGCGACCTTTTGAGCTACGAGCGTGCGCAGAGCACGTCGCGCTCGTACCGCTTCACCTCCGCAAGCCACGCTTCGCCCACCGGAACGTCCTCGCGTACGCAGTACTCGTCCCAGACCGCTCCGATTGGCAGCGAGCGGGCCTCTTCCAGCAGTGCGAGCCTCGAAGTGTAATCGCCGATGTTCTCCAGGCTGCGCAGGCGCTCCATCGGATCGAGCAGCGCTGCCAGGAGCGCCTTGATCATGTTGCGAGTACCGATGACCCACGCCGCGACGCGGTTTATCTGAGCGTCGAAGAAGTCCAGACCAATGTGTACGCGCTCCAGAGAGCCGGTACGAACGATCTCCTGAGCGATCGACTGCAGGTCATCAGTATAGGTGACCACATGGTCGCTATCCCATCGCACGCCGCGACTCACATGGAGGAGAATCTCGTCCAGGTAAAGCAGCACGGATGATATCTTATCCGATATCGACTCGGTAGGATGGAAGTGGCCCGCATCGAGGCACATCAGCTTCTTACGCGTGATGGCGTACCCGAGATAGAACTCCGAAGAGCCCACCGTGTAGCTTTCGCTGCCGATGCCGAACAATTTTGGCTCCACCGCATCCAGGTTGTACTCGGCCGGTATCTCCCGCGCAAAGATCTCGTCCAGGGATCGAGCCAGCCTCTCCCGCGGCGCTTTGCGGTCTGCAGGGGTGTCCTTGAAGCCGTCGGGCATCCAGAAGTTCGTGATGCAGGGCTTGCCCAGCGCCTTACCGAACGCCGCCCCGATCTCCCGCGACCGGATTCCGTGCTCGATCCAGAAGTCTCGAATTCCCTTGTCGACATGGGCCAGCGTGAAACCGTCGTCCGCCTTGGGATGGCTGAAATAGGTCGGGTTGAAATCGACCCCGAGCCCGTTCTCCTTGCACCATGCGATCCACGTCGCGAAGTGCTCGGGCCCGACTTCGTCCCGATCCACATTCTTGCCGCCAAACTCGCCGTAAGATGCATGCAGATTGAGGCGATGGCGTCCGGGAATCAGCGAGAGCGCCTCAACGAGATCCTGCCGCAGCTCGTCAGGCGTTCGGGCCTTGCCCGGATAGTTGCCCGTAACCGCG
>JBBRJW010000623.1:0-2786 GCA_038218705.1 Chthonomonadales bacterium
TGCATGCCATACGCCCGCTGCTGGGGCTCATGGCTCTGTCGGCCCTCTTCTGGAGCACGATGGAAGCCGTTCGGCCGTTTTCGGGGCAGGGGCTTCTCCCGATACTGGTGGCCCACCTGGAACTCGCGCTCTGGCTTCTGGCGGTCGGCTCGACGGCATTCGTTGGCGCGCTTGCAGCAGGCGGGGCGCGGGCCTGGCGCGGCATACTTTGCGGTTCCGCACTGGTGCTGATTTGCGCCGGTGCGATCTTTGCGATCAATCCGAAGGTGCGGAGTATGGACGATCCGACCCGGCTAATCTGGGCGGCGCTCGTTGTGAATCCCGCCACGGCCACCACGGCGCCGCTGCGGATGGATCTCTTGCGAATGGATCGGATCTATTCGCTCACCGATGCGCCGGAGTATCCGTTCACATATCCGCCGGCAGGGGCGAGCCTGATCGCGTTTCTCACTGCCACACTGGTGGCACAGAGCGTAATTGCCTTACGGCTGAGATCGATCTTTTCATAAATCAGATGGGCACTATCTGCGGGCAGTGAGGCCATTGCCGCGCACCAGGGGAGTTTCATGCTAGTGAGACGTTTTGCAGCGATTGCGCTCTTCGCATCCATTGCCGTTACCGCTCGCGCCGCCGGGGCTGCGCCAGTCGATCCGACATTCGCCAGGGCCCGCCAGTCGGTCGCTCGCGGAGTCGGCTACCTGGAGCGCACACAGGAGAAGGATGGATCCTGGGGCCACTATCCCGCGACCACCGCGCTCGCGCTCTCCGCACTGCTGCGGAGCGGGCGCTCCGAGGCCCACGATCGAGTGGTGGCAAGCGGACTCACCTTTATTATAAGGGCGGCCCGGCCGGACGGAGGCATCTACGCGGCAGGAAATCCGGCAACGGCGCTCCCGAACTACAACACCAGTCTCTGTATCATGGCGTTGAGTCAGACCCACAATCCCGCGTATCGCCCCGTCATCGCGCGGGCACAGAAGTTCCTGGAGAAGGTGCAGTTCGACGAGGGCGAGGGGATCAAGCCGACCAACGCGCTCTACGGCGGCATCGGGTATGGTGACGACCCTGGCGATGAGACTCACCCCGACCTCTCGAACCTCCAGACAGCGCTGGAAGCCCTCCATGAGAGCGGCACACCTGCAAGCGCACCCGTGTTCAAGAAGGCCCTGATCTTTCTTCAGCGCGTGCAGAACCGGCGGGAATCAAACGATCAGGCGTGGGCAAAGACCGCTTCAAACGACGGCGGCTTCATCTACGATTCGCAAGGCGGTTCGAAGACGGCGGGCGGCAAGGCCACCTCCTACGGCGCTATGACCTACGCGGGGCTCAAGAGCTACCTCTACGCCGGCGTGACGCCCGCTGATCCGCGCGCCCGCGCCGCATGGGACTGGATCCGCGGCCACTATAGCGTGACCGAGCATCCCGGCATGGGGAGCGCATCGCTCTACTACTATTATCACACCATGGCAAAGACGCTCGACGTCTACGGGCAGAAGATCGTCCGCGATAAGGCCGGAAAATCGCACGACTGGGCGCACGACCTGGCCGCGCGCTTCGCGGCCACCCAGCAGCCCGATGGCTCCTGGTACAACACCAACGCACGCTACTGGGAGAACCAGCCGGGCCTCGTGACGAGCTACACCCTGATTGCACTCTCCTACTGCCTGAAGCGGTAGCAACACTCAACACTTTTGCCCGGAGCTAGCAACGCTCCAGGCTGGCCAGTGCGATAACCTGAGAAAGCGAGATTACGCCGATGTCTCCTGTTCCCACTTCTCCCCCGTCTGATGCGGGCCTTGCCACTGCGGATCAGGACGACATGGTCCGCCTGAGACGCCTGCGCGACTCCTTCGAGACCATGCGATCCGAGCTGGCCCGCGTAGTAGTGGGGCAGGACGCCGTTGTCGAGGAGCTCCTGACCGCCATTTTCGCCCGTGGGCACTGCCTGCTGGTGGGCGTTCCAGGCCTTGCAAAGACGCTGCTCGTGAGCACGCTCTCGCGCATTCTCAACCTCTCGTTCAAGCGAATTCAGTTCACGCCAGACCTGATGCCCGCTGATATCACGGGAACCGAGATCATTCAAGAGGACCAGGTAACCCGCGAGCGCAAGTTTGTCTTCCTGAGCGGACCACTCTTCGCGAACATGATTCTCGCGGACGAGATCAACCGGACCCCGCCCAAGACCCAGGCCGCACTGCTCGAAGCGATGCAGGAGCACAGGGTTACGGTGGGCGGTCAGTCGCACAAGCTCGCCGAGCCGTTCTTCGTCCTTGCCACCCAGAACCCGATCGAGCAGGAGGGAACTTACCCTCTGCCGGAAGCGCAGCTCGATCGATTTATGTTCATGATCCGCGTTGGCTACCCATCCGCCGAGGAGGAGCTGCAGATCATGAAATCGACCACCGGGGGCCAGCACGTAGAGCTGAAGCAGACCCTTACCGCCGATGATATCATCGCGCTGCAGGAGATTGTGCGCCGTGTTCCTGTAGGCGACCATGTCTTCCGGTATGCCGCGGCGCTCTCCCGCGCTACACGCCCCAACGAGGCAGAAGCTCCCGCCTTCGTGAAGGAGTGCGTGAGCTGGGGCGCAGGACCACGAGCCTCCCAGTACCTGATCCTCGGCGCAAAAGCGCGTGCGGCCCTCTATGGTCGAAACTACGCCACCACCGAAGACGTGGCAGCCGTAGCGCACCCGGTGCTCCGGCATCGCATCCTGACCAACTTCAACGCGGAAGCCGAGGGAATCACCCCCGACATCGTGGTACAGAAGCTGCTCGATTCCACGC
>JBBRJW010000624.1:0-2781 GCA_038218705.1 Chthonomonadales bacterium
TGATGGCCTCGTCTCTCAGCCGCAGGTCAATGCCGCACGATGGCCCGCTCCGCAGTGGTTCAACTACCGTTCGCCCAAAAAGGCGGAAGGAGTGGAGTGGGGCGAGAAGTGGACGTTCGGCAGCTTTGTCCCGGGCGACCCCGCTGCCCCTGCCGCCAGGCCCGCCCAGAGAGCGCCTTCCGCGTTTAGCCTGCTCTTCACGTACCCTTCGACTCGGTAAGGCGGCCGCCACCACCCGGATGGTCCAGAACTTGAGCGCGCGCCATCGAGCGATCCTGCGGCGGCGGGATCGCTATCGCCAGCTTCTGAGAGCGGCGAGGCGCGACTCGATTCGTACGCCCAGCGCCTGCATCGCTTCGCGATGCGTCAGCGCATAGAACCCGAAGATAAACAGCCCGACGCCAAGCAGCAGCGCAGCCACGGTACCGGCAGCGTCCGGAAGCTGGCCGATTAGCGCCGAGGCGACGTAGAGGGCCGCGAAGCCGAGGCCCATCCACGCGAAAATTCTGATCCGAAAAGCAACTCCCCAGACCACAGCGGCCAGACACTCGCCGAGAAAAAGGAGAGAGTGTGACGGGCCAAAGTGCTGCCACTGAGCCACAAATGCGGGGGCCAGAGCAATCAGCAGTCCAATCCCCCAGATGAGCCTCGCTTCGTCCAGACGGTCGCGCTTCGCGGTCCGATGACCGATGGCAGCCAGGTAGAGCCCGATCGGAACGGCGTAGAAGTCGACCAATCGATCACTCCAGCCGACCTGATGGTAGAGTACCAGGAGCCAGGCCACGAGCAGGTTCCAGATTCCTACGTGGAGGCAGATCTCGCCCTGTTCGCTGGCGAATAAACCGAGCCAGGCTGAGCAGCAGATCAAGAGGGCAAGAATCGACAGTGTACCCTCGCCGGGCGTCTGGACCGATACGGTCGCAAGAATGCCGGCGGGTGCCGCCAGAATAGCAGCAAGTGTGAAGATCGGCGCAGCGATGGCCTTCTTGTCCGGACGCTTCGCAACGAGCGTGGCGATAATCACCCAGACGAGCGCCAGCAGCGCCGTGGCGAGCGAGAAGCCCGGCCCATGCAGTTGGGCGCCCGCAGGATGCGCGTACTCGGTGTGCATGAGCAGCGCGTGGATGTACGCGGCCGAGAGCGTTGCGGCCGCAGCGCCAGCAATGCGGGGCGCAGGGCGCAGGAGAGCGATCCCCGCATAGGCGAGACCATAGGCCGCCAGCGTCCACGAAGCGGTCGCTCCCTTGCTCAGATCCCATCCGGCGGAGAAGCGCAGATCGGCTGCGAGGACGCTGCAAACGAGAAAAAGGCCGGAGCTGAAAAACGTTACCCGGATCGTCGGGGATCGCAGCGCGTGTTCATCCGAATCGGGCATTCGACTTGCAATCCATCCGAGGGCGATGAGAAGAGGGAGCACTACCAGCCCGATCCGTTCATCGTGCCCGGGCCAGAAGTCGAGCGACGTCCGCAACCACAGATAGAGCAGACTCACGGCCCAGAGCGAGCCGAGCTTTGGAGCGTCGTGAGCACGGGCTCCCCGGTACCATCGGATTCCAGCTATCGCCAGAAGCACTACCCAGGCTGCCCCGCCAACGTGCCTGTCCAGGCCGATCTCACCGGATGTTCTCAGAAAGCCAAAATCGATGATCGCGCCGACAATGATCGGCCCGGCGGCCCAGTGTGCCGGTACTCCCGTACCATGGGCCCGTTCCACTGCGAAGATGGCGAGCATGGCTCCCATCACGAACAGGGCCCAGATAGTCTGCGGCGCATGTGTGAAGCCGAGCATCCGGGGCGCAATAAAGAGGGAAGCCGCTGCGAAGAGCAGCGTGCCCATGCCAAGCCCCGCACGACTCCGGCTGCGGCCGGATTCCGCATAGCAGAGCAGCACTGCGCCCATTGCGGTCGTGAATGCAGCGACCGAGAGCGAACCGCTTCGGTCGGTCGTGCCCGCCATTGTCAGGCAGACGAAGAGCCCACCGACGGCTGCAGCGCCCATGCCATTGCGCGCGATCTCCTCCGGCCAGAGGCGCGTCTGACTGCCGACGAGTTTCAGCCCCGCAAGTGCGGAAACCCACAGCAGTGTGCCCCAGACCAGCCACCGCGCCGCCGCGGCCGCCTGCGTGGTTGCGTTTGCAGCCAACAGGCCGCGCGACAGCACCGGCACGTGAGCAAGGAGCAGTAGTGCAGACGCGTTGAAGAGGACGAAGGAGGCCCGTCGAAGTTCGTCCCGGTCGGGACTGCGGCGTGAGCCCGCCAGAACCAGGCACGCCAGAGCGGTCTGTCCAAGTGCAATTCCGAGAGCAGAGCCGGCCGGGCCCAGCGCGATGCGCACTGCACCCGCGATGATCGCGACCACCAGCATCCAGAGCGCGTCCGCCGAGAGGATCTCACGCCAGAAGATCCGATGGGGGCTCAAGTCGGCACCCCCGGCGGCCGGAGCGGTGTTAGTGGCGCCGCGCAGCCACCAACCCGCAGCGCTCAGCAGGAGCGCGAGCGGTGCGAGGGCCTCCGAGAGGCCCCAATGCAGTGGCCAGATGAGCGCTGCGCCCTCTGCGAATGCGAGCGCCAGCATGAACACCGCCGCGTGCGCCGCCGGGCGGCTCCGTTCCGGAGCGGCCATCGCTGCATAGAAGCCGGCGCAGAGCAGCGTCTGCGCCAGCAGGAGCTGTCCGGCAGGAGCAAAGATGGGTTGCCGGTCCAGTAACGCCCTGCCCACGGAGAGCACGAGAAGCGTTCCGGCCGCGGTTACGGAGAGAACCACCAGCTGCTTCCAGGCCC
>JBBRJW010000625.1:0-2776 GCA_038218705.1 Chthonomonadales bacterium
GAGGCCCGCTGCTGAGCGTGCGGAAGTGCTGGTTGACAATATTGCCATAGGCCTGGGCATGCGCCCGTGTCGCGGAGAGGCCGGCAGCAAGCGCGGCTGCCGCCAGAACGGTACAGCGGATAATCGGGAGTTTCAAGCGGAGTCCTCCAAAACGCGATGGACTCGCCGGCGTGGTGTCGGCGAGCTAGCTGGGCTGCGCCCGGGGGGGGCGGCGTCGGCGCGGCTGGATCTGGGGGTTAGACACAGACGCCTTTTGACTTGTACGCAAACATGCAGGCGGCCGTTCCAGTTACCGAAACGGCCACCGCAATCTCAATGGGAGGCTGTCCGGCATCTGGCCGGACGCGTCTTGTCTATTGTACCGTAAACGACTGCACCTCACTGATCGAGAAGGCGCTTGCGGTGGCGCTAGGTGCATCCTGCGCCATCACGACCCAGTAGTAGGTCTGGCCGCGGGTGAGGGCCGGACCGCTGTAGACAGCGGAGGTACCTGTAACCGGTACGGACCAGAGAGGCTGCTGGAGAGGATCTGTGTCCGACTGGACCACCGGGAAGTGGTCGTATACGAAGAGGTTGTAGGACGCAGCGCCCAGCAGGCTGTTCCAGGAGAGAGTGGGATTGGCGGAAGTACCCGCGCCGTTGTTGGGCGAAGCGAGCGTAAGGGCGTTCAGCGGCTGCACTGCGGCCACCGCGCTCGGGTTGCTGAATCCGCCGGTCCCGGTTGGGAAGGCCACTGTGTCGATGCGCGAAACGCTATAGTAGTAGAGAGTATCCGGAGTGAGTGAGCTGTCGCTGTCTGAGTACCGGTCTGCGAGCGGATCACGCAGAGTGGCGATGTCGACGAAGTTCGCCGGCGTCAGCGATGTGGCGAGATCGATTTCGTAGCCGAACGTTGCGTTGTAGGTCGAGTTATAGGTCCACGTCAGCACGGACTGTATGATGCTGCCAGGCGGCGTGGCGCGCGTTGCACTCCGATGCAGCACTACCTCGCTTGTCGCGCGATGCTTCAGGAGGCCCTTCTTCGCAAGCTCCCAGTTTACGAGGGCTTCCGTTCCGTTCTTTGACCCGGCCGAACGGGAGGGATAGGAGGGCGACGTGAACGAGAGCGCCGAGAAATTGGTGATGTCAGGCACCGTGGTCGGACTGCCGGCAGCGCCGAGCTTCAGATTGACAAATGTGCTCTGAGCCGTCGTGACAGTGACATTGCTCATGGTGGCGTTTGTGTACTTCTGGCCGCTGGAGGGAGCAAAGGAGGCGGTCACGGTGTACGCGGTATCTGGGGGAAGCGCCGGCAGCGTAAAAGCACCGTTGGAATCGGTAAAGGTGCGGTAGGAGCCGAAGTTCACAAAGAACTGATCGCCGGTAACCACGGTGTTTGTGAAGGGGCCGACGCCTGCGAAGACCGGCACGCCACCAATTGCATTGTTGTTCGGGTCCCGAACCACTCCCGTGATCCGGCCCTGGCTCGCCGTGTCGGACACAACAATCTGCACATTCGAGGTATTGACCTCGGAACCGAGCAGCTCAACAATGTTTTGCCCGCTGAAGGCGCGGCCGTTGACCGTTACCGTTGCCGTGACAGGCGCGATGACCGAGCTCTGGGCCGCAGGAATCGCAACGGAATTGATGACGAATGCGCCATGGAGCGAGGAGACCGCGGTCTGCCCACCGATTGTAACCGTTGCGCCAACAACCGGATTGGAGTTTGCGTCGGTTACGGTGCCCGCAACGCGAGTGCTGCCCGGATTGCCTCCGCCTCCTCCGCCCCCATTGTTGTTGGAATTGCCTCCGCCACTGCTGCAGCCGCCGAGCAGCAGCGCAGAGAAGACCGCGACGGCCGCGCCCGCGATGAGGGCAGCTCCGCGGAGCGCCCGCACTTCAGGGCGGGGTCTGGTGATAATCATCTGGAAATATCCTCCTCCGTCAAATAGGGGGACGCGCAAATGCACGCTCCATATCGGATACGGTTGTGCGTGGCTTTCGTGACACCTTGAACCGAGCGATCATTGCAGAATCGTCGCTCTGAAGACAGACATCTGATTCGCGTCCTTGCCTCTGGTTTCCTCCCGCGATCGGCTCTCGAGTGGGGCGCGACGGGGCCGGGATGCGTAGCAGTGCAGCGGAGGCCGGCGATTTGTCACTTCGCGGGCTGGAATCGCGTCAATAGTAAGTGGAATCCCGTATTGACTCCAGCGGGCAATCCAGCCTCTGAAAGGAATCGACCACGTGATGATCCGACGCCGACTGCTGGCCGCCCTCTTCCTCTGCCTCGCGCTCGGCTCAGCCGGCCCCGGTGCGCTCGCTGCTAAGCCGCCAAAGAAGCCCGCGCCCGCCGCGCGTAAGGGTCGGCTTCGTCTCGACCTGAACGGTGAGTGGCAGTCGCGCCCGGAAGCACCGGGCGGCGAAGCGGACCACTGGCAGAGCACGCCGCCCCGGATGACTATGCCTGCTCATGTGCCGGAACTCGCGACGCCCACACGCATCTCTGCTGGTGCGGTCTGGTACTGGAAGCGTTTTACCGTGCCTGCCAACTGGCCGAAGCAGACGATACGCCTGCTCTTTGGAGGCGTGCGCGAGAAGTGCCGGGTATGGGTAAATGGAGAGGCGGCGGGCCAGCACTCCGGTGAGGCCGAGCCATTTGACCTGAATCTCACCAGGGTCCTCGCGCCTGGCGCAGAGTGCCTGATCTCCCTCCGTGCGGAGGGCACGGGGGGAATGACGCCTGCGATATGGCAGTCGGTGACGCTCATATCGCACGATGAGGCTTACATCAGCG
>JBBRJW010000626.1:0-2755 GCA_038218705.1 Chthonomonadales bacterium
GTGGACGCGATCGATGTGGAAAGCCTTGTGCCGGCTCGACGGTCGCGCTGGTCGCGAGAGTATCCGATACTCTGGATCGAGGGGCGCTGCCTGCTTACGGACCGCTCGCTCTGGACGCCGTTCGAGACTGTGCACACCAATGCCTGCTTCCCCGAACCCACTGGCAGCGGCTGCTTCGCGTCGACATCCAACGGCCTCGCGTCGGGCAATCACCCACGGGAGGCGGTTCTGCACGGCATCTACGAGGTGGTGGAGCGGGACGCAACGACGCTGTGGCATCTGCGGGATCCCGAGGCCCGACACAGCACGCGTCTGGCGCTCCATACGGTCTCGGACCCAACCTGCTGTGAGCTGCTGGAGCGCCTGGACCAGGCCGGGATCGAGACGATGATCTGGGACGCCACCTCCGATGTGGGCCTCCCCTGCTTCGTCTGCACCGTTTTCGAGAGGGACCTGCTCCCGGAGCGGGTGATCTACAACAGCAACGGCATGGGCTGCCATGAGGCGCGCGAAGTGGCCCTTCTCCGGGCCATCACGGAAGCGGCCCAGAGCCGCCTCACGCTGATCGCCGGCTCGCGCGACGACGTCTACCGCTCCTCCTACGCGCCGCCGGGCGATCCCGATGCGATCTGCCAGGCGACTCTCGCCGCGTGGCGCGCTCCCGCCTGTCGGGATTTTCGGAGCGTCCCCACCCGGGCCAGCGATGATTTTGAGCTTGCGCTGACGCACGCGCGCGAGCGGCTGCAGGCCGTGGGCATCTCGCAGGCAGTCTGGGTGGATCTAACCCGGCCGGAGTTTGGCATCCCGGTGGCACGAGTGGGGATCCCCGGCCTGGAGGGGTGCGACGAAGTGGCGGACTATGCGAAGGGCGACCGGGCCAGGCGCATGCTGGGGGTAGGGACGTGACACTCCGATCGCTTCCGATCGTCTTCATCGGCCCCTCCCTGCCGCGCGACGCGGCGATGGCCCTGCTGGAAGCCGACTATCGCCCGCCCGTTGAGCTGGGCGATGTATGGCGCGCCCTGCAGTGCAGCCCACCGGCCATCGGCATCATCGACGGCTTCTTCGACTGCGTTCCGGCAGTCTGGCACAAAGAGATACTGATGGCCCTCGCCGAGTCGGTCCCGGTCTTCGGAGCGGCGAGCATGGGGGCGCTTCGGGCGGCGGAGCTCGCTCCCTTCGGCATGGTGGGAGTCGGCGCGATCTTTGAGGCCTTCCGCTCGGGCGAGCTGGAGGATGACGATGAGGTAGCACTGGCGCATGGAGATGCGCAGCAGGGGTACCGGCCGCTCTCCGAGCCGATGGTGAACATCCGGGCCACGCTGGCGCGCGCCGAGGCAGTGGGCGTTCTGAACGGCGCTTCGCATCAGGCGCTCCTGCGGGCCGCGAAAGCGCGCTTCTATCCGGAGCGGAGCTGGTCGGAGCTTCTGCGCCTCTCCTCCGTTCCAGCGGAACAGCGGGAAGCGCTACGGGCCTGGCTGCCAGCCGCACGCGTTGACCAGAAGCGCCGCGATGCCGAGGCGATGCTCCTGCAGATGAGGGAAGCCCTGGCGACGCCCGGCGAGGTTGCGGCGCCCACTTTTCGTTTTGAGGAGACCTCGCTCTTCCAGGAGCTCGTGCGCCAGGAGGGCGAGGCCAGCGCGGAGGGCGCATCGGTACTCGACGAGCTCGCGCTCGACGCGGAGCTCCTGCGCTCCATCAGCCGATCAACGGCCGCACTCGCCGGTGACCGCACCGCGCTGCTCGCGGACCTGCGGCGCGCAGGCCAGTATGGAGCGCTGCTCGCGCGCCACCGTGCCAAAGCGGCGCAAGCGGAGATGCCCGGCACGAACCTGCCGGAGCCGGACGCGCTGCTCGCGTGGTTCTTCGAGGATCGCCTCGGTGGTTGGCCGGACAACGTTCCCGCGTTCCTGCACGGCAATGGCTGGACCGATGAGGAGCGGCTGCTGGCCCTCGCCACGCGGGAGTACCTTTGGGTCCGGCGGCCGGCGCGCGGCACATGATGTTAGCCCTGCCATGCAGCAGGTTTCCACTGGCAAATTGAGTCCCCCGGCGTCTGCAACCCATTTAATGGAGAAGTGACACAATGAAGCCTTCTCTTTTCAGGCCGCAACCGCGAGGCGGTCGGGCTTGTCCGTCAGGAGCGGCGATCCCCGACGGACCCACACGTTGTATGGACGATCACGCCAGCGGCGTTCTGGTCGCAGGTGAACGGTGGCTGAGGTTCTACTTGAAAAGCTACTTGAAAGCCTACTTGAAAATGGCGTTTTCAAGTAGGCTTCCAAATTGATCACGCAGCCTATCACAAAGGCTGTGCCGGGCGTCAGTCCGGCATCGTGAGCGGGTCGCCATGCAGCGGCGGGAGCGCATTGGGGCGCACCAGCTCGCCGCCCAGCTCGTACGACTCCATTACCGCCCACGTGTACACCAGCGCGGACAGAGCTGAACATGATGTTACCCCTGCCCTGCGGCATGATTCCGGCCTGACATCCGCACCTCGGAGGTCAGGCCGATTAGTGTTCCGGGGGTGGCGCCCGCAAGTCTCAGTCGGGTATGGTAAGGGGGAATCGCTGCCGCGGCGCTTTCCCGTTGGGATCAGCCCGCGCATCGGAAGAAGCGCCTGGGAGCGACGGAAAGGCGGTATCATGGCCGACAACCAGTTAAGCCTCTTCGCTGAACCCCCTCCGTCCGTCGCGGCGCTCCTGAATCAACGTGAGGACCCATGGTTCGAGCGTAAAAGCTTTCGGATTGACGC
>JBBRJW010000627.1:0-2754 GCA_038218705.1 Chthonomonadales bacterium
CTCGCCCCACACGAGGTAGCCGAGCCGGTCCGCATGATAGAGGAAGCGCTCCTCCAAGACCTTCTGATGCAGCCGAGCTCCGTTAAATCCCGCCTCCATGGAGAGTTTGATATCATCGATGAGCGCCTGGTCCGTTGGAGCTGTCATCACTCCCTCCGGGTAGTAGCCCTGATCGAGCACCAGTCGCTGAAAGACAGTCTCGCCGTTTATCTTCACCTTTCGGCCATCGAGCGTGACGGAGCGAAGTCCGCCATAGACCGAGGCTGCATCGAGAACGGTCCCATCCTGGGCCAGAAGCTGAATGTCGATGTCGTAGAGGAACGGGTCGCCGATCGCCCAGAGCCTGCGCCGATCCTCGGGGATGAAGAGGTCGAGCCGGGGCGCGAGATCGATGTCCGCGCGGCACTCCGCACTTGTCACGACGCCCTGGTCGTCCTTTAGCACCGCCCTTACGCGAGACCCAGGGCGGTTGTTGGTGACGGGCAGATCCAGGCGGAGGGCCGAGTTGGCGACGTCGGGCGTGATGCGGGGACGCTTCAGGGCAACAACGCCTACCGGCTCCATCCAGACGGTCTGCCAGATACCGGTCGTGCGGGTGTAGAAGCACGAGTGGGGCGCATAGTTGTTGGATTGCTTGCCGCGCGGCTGTGAAATCCCATGTTGGTCCCGCGCACGAACCACAATCTCTATCGTTTCGCCCGCCGAGGCGCGGCCGCGAAGATCGATCGTGAAGGGGGTGAATCCGCCACGATGGCGCATCACCTCCTGGCCATTGATCCAGACCGTAGTATCGTAGTCGACCGCCTGAAAGTGGATGAGGACGTTTCGCCCGCTCCAGCGCGCGGGAATCTCTACCCGGCGCCGATACCAGACTGCATGCATGAAGTCGGTGTGGCCAACGCCAGAAAGCGGGGACTCCGGGCAGAAAGGCACTGTGATTTTGCCGGATAGGGGCGTAGTGAGGAGCCCGCGCTCTTTTCCTGTGTCACCCGCATCGATCTCGAAGTCCCATTCTCCATTCAGGCAGATCCAATCCGGCCTCACAAACTGGGGGCGCGGGTATTCGGGACGCGGTACGGACATTACATAACTCCTGGCGTTGAGTGAGGTTCTACGCGACCGGGTCGCGTGTGACCTGGCCATCGACCCTTCGCCAGATACCGAGAGGGTTGCTGTTCTGAAGGGCTGGCGGGAGCAGATGTTGAGGCGCATTCTGGTATGAGACCGCGCGCACGAAACGAGAGATGGCCGCGGTGCCAACCGACGTGGTGCCGTGCGACGTGGTGGCAGGGTATGGCCCGCCATGGATCATGGCATGGCCCACCTCAACGCCGGTTGGGAAGCCTCCGAAGAGGACCCGCCCGCAGGCCCGCTCCAGGACCGACGCAATCTGCCGGATGGTGTCCGGCGTATCGTCCGCGCCGGAGTGGAGCGTGCCGGTGAGCTGGCCACCGCCCACTTTGAGCACATCGACAGCATCCGCTGCGGTTGGGCAGTGGACGATGAGCGCAGCCGGCCCAAATATTTCCTCCCGAAGCGACTCACTCGCCTGCCACTCCCGGGCCGAGACCGAGAGGAGGGCCGGCGTGGTGGCAGCCGCGCCGGAGAGGGTCTCCCGCAGGAGCGGGCGAGCGCCTGCCTCACGCGCGGTCTCGGCCGAGCGTGCGAACTTCGAACGGATGGTTGGATTGAGCATGGTGCCGGGCTGCGCGGCTGCCAGCCGATCGCGCAGCAGCGCCTCGAATGCGGCTGCCCCCGGTGAGTCGATCAGCAGCACGAGCCCCGGGCGCGTGCAGAACTGGCCTACTCCGAGCGTGAGCGAGCCAGCCAGTCCCTCGGCCAGCGCTTCCGCGCGCTCTGCGAGCGCGCCGGGCAGAATAACCAGCGGATTGAGCGAGCCCATCTCCGCGTATACCGGGATTGGACGGGGACGCGAGGCCGCGATGTTAAAGAGGGCGCGACCTGCCGCCTGCGAGCCAGTAAAACCGATCGCCTCGACGACCGGGTGCCGTACGAGAAGCTCGCCCAGCTCATGCCCCGCTCCCTGGAGGAGCGCGAAGAGGCCAGGAGGCGCTCCGCACGCCTCTATCGCCGCCAGCACCGCCTCCGCGCAGAGGGCGCTCACGCCGGGGTGTCCGGGGTGACCCTTGACAATCACCGGGTTGCCACCCGCAAGCGCGGATGCGGTATCGCCCCCGCACACTCCGAACGCAAATGGAAAGTTGCTCGCTCCGAACACGACAACCGGTCCGATTGGCCGGTTCATGCGCCGAATGTCCGCGCGGGGCAGCGGCTTACGCTCTGGCTGGGCCGGGTCGATCACGGCGTCGACCCAGGAGCCCTCGCGCAGGAGCGCGGCGAACATCCGGAGCTGCCCCGTAGTTCTAGCCATCTCGCCGGTCAGGCGGGCCGGTGGCAGGGCGGTCTCCAGTCCAGCACGTCCGATGAGCGGCTCGGAGCGCGCCTCGAGCTCGCTCGCTACGGCGTCGAGCAGCGCCGCGCGTCGCTCGGACGTATCGTCAACGGTCAGGTCAAACGCGCGGACGGCGGCAGTCGCAGCCGCTTCCACTTCCACCGGACCAGCCTCCTGGAAATCGCCGGCAAGCGGGTTGCCGTCGACGGGCGAGAGCGCCCATCGTGGGGCGCCGGTCGAAATGAGCCACTTGCCCTCGATAAGGTGCCCGGTTTCAAACTCCGTGCTCATACGGGTGCTCCTGCCTCAACTGTCAGTCTCATGCTACGCTGTTCACGAGT
>JBBRJW010000628.1:0-2753 GCA_038218705.1 Chthonomonadales bacterium
CGACGAACCTCCCTGCCGACGTTCGCCGCGCCTTGCGCACGGGCCGCGACCGAGAGGACCCTGCCACGCAGTCGGGGCAGGCGCTCACGATTATCAGCCTGAACGTCGATATGGCGCATGAAAATGTCTCGCCTATCTGCCAGGACACGGGCATGCCGACATTCCTGGTACACACTCCGATAGGTGTGAACCAGATCGAGATTCGGAATGCCATCCGGGAGGCGGTCGCAGAAGCGACGCGCCTCGGCAAGCTCCGTCCGAACTCGGTGGATAGCATTACCGGCAAGAACTCGGGCAATAATCTCGGCCCCGGTACCCCTGTGATCCACTTCGATCAGTGGGAAGAGAACGAGGTCGAAGTCAAGCTGATCCTCAAGGGCGGCGGCTGCGAAAACAAGAACGCGCAGTATTCGCTTCCTGCGGACCTGGAGCATGTCGGCAAGGCCGGGCGGGATATTGACGGCGTCTATAAGTGCATCCTTCACGCGGTCTGGGCCGCCCAGGGCCAGGGCTGCAGCCAGGGCTTCCTGGGCGTGGCTGTAGGGGGCGACCGAACGAGTGGCTACAGCGCCGCCAAGGAGCAGCTCTTCCGTGATGTCGACGACGTTAATCCGGACCCGGTGCTTGCCGATATGGAGCAGCGCATAATGGACGACGCCAATAAGCTCGGCATAGGCGCAATGGGCTTCGGGGGCGCTGCAACCCTGCTCGGCTGCAAGATCGGCGCTCTGAACCGGCTGCCCGCCTCGTTTTTCGTCTCCGTTGCATACAACTGCTGGGCATTTCGACGTCTCGGAGTTCGACTGAATGCGGCCACCGGCGCGATCGAGTCGTGGCAGTATCGCGATGAAAATCCCGAAAAGATGGCTCGGGCAGAGGGAATCCCCACGAGCGGCCGACAGTTCACCTTCGATACGCCTCTAAGCGAGGCGGATGTTCGCCAGCTCCATGTCGGGGATGTCGTCGTGCTGAATGGCCCGATGTTCACCGGTCGTGACGCGCTCCACAAGTACCTGATGACCCACGACTCGCCCAGCGACCTGAACGGAGCGGTTATCTACCACTGTGGGCCGGTCATGCTCAAGGACGAGGACGGGAAGTGGCACGTGAAGGCTGCCGGCCCTACCACCTCGAGCCGCGAAGAGCCCTACCAGGCGGAGATCCTGCGAAAATTCGGAGTCCGCGCGGTCATCGGCAAGGGTGGCATGGGCAAGAAGACTCTGCAGGGACTGCAGGAGTACGGCGCAGTGTACCTGAATGCAATTGGCGGGGCCGCGCAGTTCTACGCCGAAAAGATCACGGACGTCACCGGGGTCGACTACCTTGAGGAGTTCGGCGTTCCGGAGGCGATGTGGCACCTGCAGTGCCAGGGCTTTCTGGCGGTTGTCACCATGGACAGCCACGGGGGCAGCCTCCACGCGGACGTTGAGCGGGAGAGCGCCGGTAAGCTGGAACTCCTCGCCCTCTCCCAGCGTTGAACGGTGCATGACTGACGCCATCATTCTCTTCGCCCATGGCTCCCTGCTCTGCGGATCCGGGCAGGCTCTGGAAGCGCACGCCGAGCGACTCCGCTCGCTCGGGCTCGCGCGCGAAGTGCGAATTGGCTATCTCAACTACACAGCCCCGGCGTTTGCAGATGTCCTGAGCGAGCTGGCCGGGGCGGGCGCTCGCTCCGTGATCGTTGCGCCCTACTTTTTGGTGGCGGGATACTTCGTTAAGGTGGAGCTTGCGCGATGCCTGGAGGCGGCGCGCGCCGCACATCCTGACCTGCAGCTTCGCGTCGCCGACCCGATCGGCTATGACTCCCGGCTGGCGGAAGCGCTCATAAGCAGCGCGTGCAGCGCGCTCCCCGCGCCCGAGTGGGATCGTCTACTGGCGGAGGCCACTTCCTTCTGCCGGGCAGAGGCCGGGTGCCCGCTTCGAGACCGGCCCGAGTGCCCCGCTGCCCGGGGCTCACGCGCCAATCCGCAGCCGCGCGAACCTTCGAGGGAGCCCATCGCCGAGACCGGCCTGGATCCGGGAGAGGCCGCGCTGCTCGTGCTGGTTCACGGCAGTCCACGCCCGCCAGCAAACGCCGACATGTACCGCACGGTGGAGAGGGCCCGCGATCTCGCCCTCTTCAAGCATGTTGAAGTTGGCTTCCTCGAATGCAACCAGCCCACTATCGCGGACGCCATCGATCTCTGCGCCAACCGTGACGTGCGCTGGGTCCTCGCCGTTCCCTATTTCCTCCACACCGGGACGCATGTAGCCGAGGATCTGCCCGGCCTGCTCCGCGAAGGTGAGGCTCGCCATCCTGGCGTCACCTTCCGCCTCGGCTCCTACCTCGGAGCGTCCGAGCGCGTTACGGATGTGCTCGCCGACCGTATCCGGTGCGCGACCTGATCCTGGCCCCGGTGAGGGTCGCTCCTCGCAGACCTAACAGAACAGGCCGCCCTTTTTGGGCGGCCTGCTCTGTTCTAGAATTGATGTCTCCGCTACGCCTTCGGCAGCGCCCACGGTGCGCGGCGGACACGATCCCGCCACCCATCGGCCTCTTTGTCATGCACAAAGTGCCAGCCCTTTGGATCCCAGTTGAGCTCACGATGGTGCCAGTAAGCCAGGTTGCCCAGATGGCACACCGTCACGGATCGCGCGCCGATCTCTACATCCGCAATCGGCCGCTCGCGGGTCTTAATGCAGTTGAGCCAATCCTCGTGATGACCAGGGGACTTGTAGAGCGGCTTCTCGGTTGCGCCGAGAGGATCCTTTAC
>JBBRJW010000629.1:0-2749 GCA_038218705.1 Chthonomonadales bacterium
CTCGTTCCGAGACCTGATGCATATCGGGTATGCCGTCTGCCTGGGTTTCACCGAGCGGCCGGACGGCGGACTCGACGAAAACGGTAAGCCCGTGGCATGGCCCACCAGAATGGCGCTGCACACAGGCTTCCTCTTTGCCGACGTCAATCTCGACCGACCTGCGCCAGGCCCGGACGAGCAGGACATTTTGTCGATGGAGGAGGATCCGGACGAGGACGACGAGCCCGGCACTCCATTTGATCTCTAGGGATTAGCACCGGTCGACAGGAAGAGCTTTGCATGAGTTTGAAGGTGTTGGTCGGTGGTTCGGGATCGCTCCCAATCCCAGAGGCGCTGCAGGGCAGCGTCCGAATCATGGAGGCCGGCACGGCTCTGGAGCACGCGGTGAAGTGCGCGCATGGATGGTGCGCGGACGCCTACCTGCATGTGGGCCTCAATGCCGCGCCGCTGCCGGCCGACCTGCTCGATGTTCCGGTTTTGCGCTTTGCGACCGTTCCTCAGTGGCACGCGAGCGGCCGCGCCCTCTGGGCGGGGGCGCAGCTCATGGATCGCCTTCTTGGCGATCGAGAGCTCGGCGCGCTGATCGAAGCCAATGGCTGGCCGTGCGGATTCGGGCTCGTGCGGAGCGGCGCATCGGCACAGGCGTGTGAAACCGCCCTGCTGCAGCCGCGCGATATAGATATTCTGTTTCTGGGCTCGCTCAATGAGGTCGTGGCATCGGATCGGAATCGGTGGCTCGCTCGCCTGGCCGAATATTCGGATCGGTATCGGGTAGTAATCGCGGAGCCGGAGAGTGCGGATGAAGCCATCGCGCTCGCCAGGCGAGCACGCATCCTCTTTACCCGGAGCGCCTACGGCGGGATCGAGGAGTGGCTGTGGGGCGGCGCAGCGTCCGGCGCGCTGATTTTTGCAGAGGAAGAGAATAGCGAGGTGGCCGGGCGATTGGTCAATGGCCGGCAATACGTGGCGTACCGTGAGGAGACCCTCCCAGGCCTGCTCGCCGAGATCCTCGGGAACGAGGTGGCGAGGTCCGCGATTGCGGCGGCCGGGGCGGAGTGCGTGAGGCAGCGGCATCGGCAGGACTTGGCATGGGCCGAGCTGCTGGGGAACCTGTGTGCTTCGGACGGCGCGGGCAGCACAAGGAGTGATCCCGAATCCCTCATGGCGATTTCCCTGCAGCGGTCGACCTGTCGATTTCCTGGCACTTATCTGAAGACACGAGGGCTTCTGGAGGACGCCCGGGGCGCGGGAATGGACTATGGGCGCGTGATGGAGGCGATCTCGTCTGTCGCGACCGCAGATGCGCTTCTCCAGCGCGGACCCGGTTCGGTCAGACTGGCTACGGAGGCTGTGCGGGCCGGGCGCGAGGCGGTCAAGGCGAACGACGCCAATCCCTATGCGCAGGCAGCCTATGGGTATGCGCTCCTGGGCCGGGTGCAGCTTACGCAGAACGGTCCGCCATCAGGGAGAAACGATATTATCGAGGCGGCGGTAGCGCTGGCAACCGCCTCGCAAGTGTGCAGCGTCGAGAGCTCGCCCGTCGAGACGCCAGTCGGATATGTTGAGCGGGATGGATTTGGCTGCCCGACTCTCTCGCCTCTATTTGATGCGCTGATGGACCTGGCGTTTCTCGGCCGCTCGGATAGGGGAGACACCTGGACGGCGCGAGCCCGGAGAGCCATAACCTGGATTTGCGAGACCCGGCTCTCCGAGCTTGCAGCCGCTAACCTTCAGGCACAAGAGGCCTTTGAGCGCGCGGCTGCGGCCGCGGCAGCGCTGCCCGAGCAGGGCGAGAGCTGGAGCAGACTGGCCCGATCCGAGGCCGTTCTGGGCAGGCTGGAAGAGGCAGTGGAGCACTACCAGGTCTCCTTTGCGCTTTCGCCGCTGCAGCCCGCAGCGTGGATGGAGTGGATTGAACTCTTGAGGGCGCTTGGCGAGGATGACGCAGCGTTACAATTTGGTCGGTCATGCGCTCGGATGGCGAGCGCTGTGCGCAATATCGGCAGTGGGTGGGAGCTGCTCGGCCAGCTCGCCGCACCGCCGGATGTAAAGGACGAAGAAGGATGAATGACACCATGAGTTCCGCAATAATGGCTCAACTGCAGCAGCAGCATACGATCACGGCGTTGGTTGAGAATCATCCGGGTGTTCTCGCGCGGGTCTCCGGACTTTTTGCGCGCCGGGGGTATAACATCGAGTCTCTGGCTGTTTCTGTAACGGATAAGCCTGAGGTCTCGCGGATGACCATCGTTGTTGGCGGCGACCACCGGGTGCTGGAGCAGATCACCAAGCAGCTCAACAAGCTCGTCGAAGTGATGAAGGTGGTCGACTATACCGAGACGGCCGCGGTTGAGCGCGAACTTGCGCTGATCAAAGTGAACGCGGAGCCCAAGGATCGCGCCGAAATCATGCAGATCGTTGAGATCTTCCGGGGACGCATCATCGACATGAGCGACAAGACGTTCATCGTTGAGGTGACCGGCGGCCCGGACAAGCTCGACAAGATCACGGCGCTGCTGGAGTCCTACGGTATCCGCGAGCTCGTCCGCACCGGCATCATTGCCATGGCGCGCGGGGCGAAGACAGCGAGCCGGTCCGGACGCGAGAGCACCGAATAGCTCTGGTATGAGCGGGGGCCGGATGCGTCGGATCGGCGCCCGGTCCCCTGCAGGGAGCAGAATGGGCGAGCTTCGTGAGATCGTCGATATCGCCGCGGTAGAGTGGCTGTTTCGAGTGCTGGCGGTGGCAG
>JBBRJW010000630.1:0-2749 GCA_038218705.1 Chthonomonadales bacterium
TGAAGGCATTTGAAAAATCAATCCCCGCGGGCTTCATCTGGCTCAAGAAGGGAGCGCTCCTGCGCCTGGATCATCAGCACATCGTGCTTGAGTTCACCGACTCCATGGCGCGAGACCGAATCCAGAACAATGAAAAGGGCCGTCAACGTATCGAGCAGCTCCTGAACCAGACGCTAAATTCGCAGGGATATCGTATCCGCTGCGTCATGGAGATGCCCCCCGCTGCGGGCCTGGCTGCCGCTCCTGCGCCCTTAGCCGAAGGGCCCGCGGCTCCGCTGGCGCTGTTAGAGACGCCGCCGTCTGCGCCTCCCGAAAGCGCCCCGACGCCCATAGCCGACTTTGGAGTGGCGCAGCCTGCCCCCGCTTCTGCTTCGCCTGCCCCGGCCGCATCCCCAACCCCGCCAGAGGCGGCAGCAGTCGCGGAGAATTCGCCCGCGGATTCTGGAACCATCGATTACGCGCTCGCGATCTTCGGAGGACAGGTTGTCGGGTCGGAACCGATCACGTAGACAATCAGAGCAGATGGAACGTACTCAATATCGGGACACAGGTCGTTCGGCCTCCGGTCGATAGGCCGATCTAAGCTAAGAAGGAAGGGCTCAAAATGAGGAAGTTTGGCGGAGTGCCCGGCGGTTTCGGCGGGCTGGGCGATATGCAGAAACTGATGCAGCAGGCTCAGAAGATGCAGGATGACGCGGCAAACCTGCAGGATGAGCTTCCCAACGCCCGAATCGAAGCAAAATCCGGGGGCGGAATGGTCACCGTTGTTGTGAATGGCCTCGGGCACCTGGTGGAAGTGAAGATCAACCCGGCCGTTGCGGATCCAGCCGATGTAGAGATGCTTGAGGACCTGATTGTGCTCGCCGCCAAGGAGGCGGCAGCCCGAGCGACCGATGAGCAGCAGGCTAAGATGGAGGCGATTACCGGGGAGCTGAGCGGGCTGAAGCTGCCGCCGGGCCTTCTCGGCTAATCGCGCGCATGGCAGGATAGTCGCATGTTACACTACGCAAAACCGCTCGCAGTCCTCGTGGGAGAGCTGGAGCGACTGCCGGGCATCGGGCCAAAATCCGCCCAGCGAATGGCGTTCCACATCCTCCGGCAGCCGCAGGAGGAAGCGCGCCAGCTCGCCGAGGCGATACTGGCGGTCAAGGCCCAGATTCGCCTGTGCAAGATCTGCTCCAACTTCACGGACCAGGATCTATGCGAGATCTGCCGGGAGCCTCGCCGGGACCACTCTCTCCTCTGCGTGGTCGCGGAGACTCGCGACCTGATGGCCATGGAGAAGACCAATGAGTTCAAGGGCCTCTACCATGTTCTCCAGGGCGTGATCTCGCCGATGGACAATATCACCCCGGACATGCTCAAGATACGCGAGCTCTTTCCACGGGTGGCCGACGGCGTTACGGAAGTGATTCTTGCGCTCAACCCGACGACGGAGGGCCAGACGACCGCGCTCTTCCTTGCAAACAAGCTAAAGCCGCTGGGCGTGCGAGTAACGCAGATCGCGCACGGCCTGCCGGCCGGTGGCGACCTGGATTACGCGGATCAGGCGACCCTCATCTCGGCGCTCCAGTGGCGCCGCGACATGTAGGGTTAGGGGCCGCATGGTACAATAGGCGCAGGGCGGGATCAGGATGAAGTGTAGCGCGCACCGGCGCGCACAAGGAGTTTTGGGTAATGAGTGATTACGAGGCGCAGAAGTCGACCTGGCGCACCAAGGTTGGCCTCGCGGAAATGTTGAAGGGCGGCGTTATCATGGACGTCGTCAATAGTGAGCAGGCGAAGATCGCGGAGGACGCAGGCGCAGTTGCCGTTATGGCGCTCGAGCGCGTCCCCTCGGATATCCGTAAGGACGGCGGCGTATCCCGCATGTCAGACCCCAAAATGATCAAGGAGATCATGGCGGCGGTCTCCATTCCGGTGATGGCCAAGTGCCGCATCGGCCATTTTGTGGAAGCGCAGATCCTCCAGTCGCTCGGCGTCGACTATGTTGACGAGAGCGAAGTGCTGACGCCGGCAGACGAAGAGAACCACGTGAACAAGCATGCCTTCAAGGTGCCGTTCGTCTGCGGCTGCCGTGATCTGGGCGAGGCCCTGCGCCGAATTGGCGAGGGCGCGGCCATGATCCGCACCAAGGGAGAGGCTGGCACCGGCAACGTAGTGGAGGCAGTGCGCCACATGCGCACCGTTATCCGGGAGATGCGGCGCATTCAGTCCCTGCGCGAAGATGAGCTGATGGTGGCCGCCAAGGAGTTGCGCGCGCCGTACGACCTGGTGATTGAGGTGCATCGTACCGGCAAGCTTCCGGTTCCGAACTTCTCCGCGGGTGGTATCTCTACCCCCTCCGACGCGGCGCTCATGATGCAGCTCGGGGCCGAGGCGGTCTTTGTGGGCTCCGGCATCTTCAAGTCGTCGAACCCGCCGCGTTTCGCGAGGGCCATTGTCGACGCCGCGACGCACTACCAGAATCCGGACTGCCTCGCCGAGTATTCGACCGGCCTGGGCGAGTGCATGGCGAGCCTCGACGTGAGAACGATGCCTGCGAGCGAGCGAATGGCAGAGCGAGGCTGGTAGGCTCCGGCCCGGTCCTGAATCGCAGCGGGAGGGGAGCCGGATCCGTCCGGCTCCCCTCCCCTCGGTTAATCGGAGGCGTCCTGGCCTAGCCGAATGCGAGCGTGGCCTCATAGGGCGACATCTCGCTGAACAGGTCGCGCTCTTCGGCCCCATGCTCACGGCGGACGGACCGCGC
>JBBRJW010000631.1:0-2731 GCA_038218705.1 Chthonomonadales bacterium
CGCAACATGCAACACGATCGTTAAGATTGAGCGCAGCGTCTGGAAGCTCGCCGAGCGCTACGGATCTCCGATCGCGCTTCCTGGCGAGCTGGCGGCGCTCGACGCAGCCCCGCTGGGCCTCTACGCCTTTCCGTCTCCAGAGCTCCTCGCTAACGCCGATGAGCAGCTCCTGCGCTCAGACCTCTGGGGGTATCGCGCGCCGCGAGTAATCCAACTGGCGCGCACGGTTGCCTCTCGCGGTCCGGACTGGCTCCTCTCCTTCCGCGGGGGAGCCTATGCCGATGGAAAGGGCGCACTGACTGCCCTGCACGGCGTCGGCGCAAAGCTCGCGGACTGCATCCTGCTCTTCTCGCTCGACCAGGATGGCGCGGTCCCCATCGATACGCACGTCCGCCAGATCGCCGCGCGCCTCTTCAGGCCGCATCTTGGGGCCACTTCCCTTACGCCGCGTGTCTACGAGGCGATTGCAGCCGCTTACCGGTCGTGCTTCGGGCCGCTCGCCGGCTGGGCACAGCAGTACCTCTTCTTTGCCGAGCTGGCCCGCTCGCGCCCCGCTATTGACCCTCCCTGTGACGACCTCTGAAACCGCCTACCCGACGACGCCCAATACGGAAAGACGATAAGGCATGTCGAACTATACGCCGGCGCGGCAGCCTCGCCGGCCCACGGGGAGATTGTCGCTATGAACGCTGCCGAATTCTCACGCCTCTTCGCCCTCGGCTCGCATCTATGCCGCGAACCTATGCCCGCTATGCCGGAGCTGAAACGCGACATGGGAATTTTACGCGATAACGGGTTCAACTTCGTCAAGCTGCAGATCCATTGGGCGGTAGACGAGCCGATAGAGGGTGAATACGACTTCAGCCGCAGCGAGGAGCTGATCGCGCACGCTGCATCCCTCGACATGGGCGTCTATCTCGGCCTCACCTGTGAGCAGGCGCCTGGCTGGCTCTGGCGCAAGCATCCTGGGTGTCGGATGGTGGGCCGCGACGGCCACCCGATGGCATACGAGGCGCAGATAACGCTTCCTGCAGACGGCAAGCCCGGCCATCATGCTGGAGGCGCAGAGCGAGACAGCGGAGGATGTGAGCTTTACCATGGCGCGCCGCCGGTGAGCCCGATGCCAGCGTTGCGCTCTGCTGCCTTCTGACCCTGCAGGTGAATGGACGCCGGCCGCTGGCAGGAGGTGCTTCCTGAAGCCAACGAGCAGGTGTTCTCCCGGGCTCTGAATAACTATTGGTTCACAAACTTCGCTGCCGGGAGAACGTGCCGCGGACGCGCGATAAGCATTACGGTGAGAAGAGGAGTGACCGTGAGAACATGGATCGGTCTGATGCTGCTGGGCGCACTCGCCCTTCCAGCCGCGGCGGGAGCTGCAAATACTGATTGGATGCGCGCCGGCAAGTACGGCGTGTTCTTCCACTACCTTCAGGGAGGCCCGGAGTACCAGAAGGCCGTGGACTCATTCAATGTGGACCGCTTTGCCGAGCAGGCAGCGTCAACCGGCGCAGCGTGGGTCGTCCTAACGCTCGGGCAGAATAGCGGATACTACTGCTCGCCGAATGCCACGTACGAGCGCATCATCGGCTGCGCCCCGCACGCGCGTTGCTCCAGACGCGACCTGCCCATGGAGGTCTCAAAGGCACTGGCAAAACGGCATATTCGACTGATGCTCTATCTCCCGTCGCGCGCGCCGCAACAGGACCCACAGGCGATGGCGGCTCTGGGTGACGTAAATGAGGGACAGCCTGCGCCTCAGGTCTTCACGGCGCACTGGTCGGATGTAATCCGCGAGTGGTCAACTCGGTACGGGCCGAGAGTCTCCGGCTGGTGGTTCGATGGCGCGTATAACACCGCCGGATGGGATGATCTGAGCCAGCCTGCCAACTGGAACACCTGGGCCGCGGCGTGCCGCGCCGGCAGCCCGAAGTCCATTCTCGCCTTCAACCCGGGCACCGACCTTCGCAAGGCCTTCGGCACGCTCTGCGCCACTCAGGACTACACCGCGGGCGAGCAGAACGACTGGACAGCGACGCCCTCCAACTATCCCGCGCCGGCTGGCAAGCTCTGGCATGTGCTCAGCTTCCTTGGCTCAACCTGGGCCCGGCCAGATGGCCCGAAGCACTCCGACGAGCAGCTGATCGACTACGTAAAGCGCGTAACCGCCGCGGGCGGGGCGGTGACCATGGACGTAAGCCTCTCTCCTGATGGGCAGATCTATCCGCCGGGCCTGTCGCAGCTCATCGCACTGCGCAAGGCGATACGGGGTAAATAGCCCGCAAAGCACGCTTCGGCACGACGAGAGTCTTAGCTGTTTGGCCGAAGTGGTGGGAAATCGATCTTCGGATGGTTCGGAGCGAAGTGGTTCCTCACCGGGCCAAGCAGCAGGCCATAAGGGATTAGAAAGAGATAGGGAATCCAGATCGCTGCCGGGTAGAGCCACCACTTCGGCCGGGTCGCGCGCCGGACTTCGGCGGGAGGAAGCGTGTACGCAGGGAGATAGATCATCAGCCCATACACGAAAGTCCACATGCCGTACTCGATGAAGTGCTGGGGGCCGCCGAAGCCAACCTCGGCCAGCGTACCGGTTGCGCCGAAGATCAGGAAAACAGCGTTGGGTGAGAAGCCCCACCGGCTCAGCAGCCAGGCCCAGCCCACGAAGAGCGGAACAAACACCACCACACTGTGGAGCAGCACCACATCGAGGTAATTGGCCGAAGCCGTAATGTAC
>JBBRJW010000632.1:0-2729 GCA_038218705.1 Chthonomonadales bacterium
TTGAATGGGCGCGCCGAAGGCGAGGCCCAGCCGTGAGCGTTTCGGAAGCGACTGCCCGCGCGGCAGCATCTGGTAGGTGCCGAGAATACCGACCGGGATCACGGGCGCGCCACTCTTCTGAACCAGCAGCGCCACCCCCGGCTGCGCGCGATTGAGCTTGCCGTCCTTCGTGCGCGTACCCTCCACAAAGAGCCCCACCATCTCGCCTACCTTGAGCGATTCCAATACGGTGCGAATCATGTTTCGGTCGGCTGCGCCCCGATTCACGGAGACCGCGCCATGAGAGTTCATAATGCAGGCGAAAGCCCGGCTCCTCCAGAGCTCCAGCTTTGCGACTCCCCGCATGGTCCGCCGGCCGCGGAGCGCGGCCCAGGCCAGCAGCGGATCGACGTTACTGGCGTGGTTAGAGACCACGATCGCCGGGCCATGAATGGGCACGTTCTCAATGCCGACAATGCACACACGACCGTAGACCCGAAAGAAGACCCGTAGCAGGTAGTCGACCAGCGCCGCCACCACTCTCTGCGTCCGCGAGGGGATAAAGGGCACGCTTTCCGATGTATCGACCGGCCGCTTCGCGTCCGATCGGCTCTCCTGACTCATTTCCGGCTCCGCTCCGTCCAGATCGCCAGGATCCTATCGATCACCTGCTCCGCGGAGAGACCGTCCGTCGGGAGCTGCACCGCGTCGTCC
The DNA here is from genome assembly GCA_038218705.1 of Chthonomonadales bacterium. GTDB lineage: Bacteria > Armatimonadota > Chthonomonadetes > Chthonomonadales > Chthonomonadaceae > JBBRJW01. The sequence continues at coordinate 694 of JBBRJW010000632.1, forward strand.
GCGGCGGTGAGCGGCGAGGTCTCGCGGCTGGTGTCGCGCTCATCGCGCTCTCGCTGATCCGCGAGTACCTGCTCATAGCATACGCCGGGGTCGAGCTTTCGCGTCTGCTCAAAGCGCCGGCGGGCCCGCTCCTCCGCGCTGGCAGTGAGAAAGATCTTTAATTCTGCGTTTGGGAAGACCACCGTGCCGATATCCCGCCCCTCGAGCACCACTCCGAGCTCCGAGCTGCCCATCTGCCGCTGGCGCGCAACGATTTGCTGCCGAACTTCTGAGAGCGTCGAAATCATGGAAGTGAGCCTCGAAACCTCCGGCGTGCGAATGGCCTGGGTAACATCCTCTTCGGCCGCCAGCACAGTCTGTCCAGCTGCTCCAAGCGGGCCAAACCAGATTGGAAGCTCTTCAGCGATCCGGGCTATGCGCGCCTCGTTCGCCGGGTCGATTCCCTCCTGCAGGGCTTTCCAGGCTACGGCGCGGTACATCGCCCCGGTGTCCAGGTAGGTAAAGCCGAGGGCCGCGGCGACCCCGCGCGCCACAGTACTCTTGCCCGCCCCGGCCGGACCATCGATTGCCACACAGTGTGCCATGTGCTGCCTTTTTTTTGGCCCCGGACGCCCTTTCGGAATACTTCGGGCTGCCGAACGTGTTATTAGTTCAGGTGAGCGATCCCGCCGACAGGATTACCTGCGACGAAGGGTGAATCGATGACGAGCGTCGCTGGATACGGAACAGGCTCGTCCGGCCACTGCCGGCCAGCGCCCCCGGGAAGGAAATAGCCGCCATGCCGCCGCTCCTCACTGGCTCGCAGAAGACCGCATCCGCACTCCGAAGGACGGAGCGCGCCCTCCGCACCTGGCTCGATGAGTCCGATTCACCCAGGGGCGACATCGACAAGATGCTCGGTCTCGTGGGAGAGCTGCGGGCCTGGGTACAGGGCCACGTTCTCCACGACATCGAGAAAGCGCTCGATCACAAAACGCGCGAAGGAGACCCGGGCGCTCATCAACCCGACGAGCGGGACTGACCGAACTGTCTGCGATTGCGCTGCTAGATCAGCACCGACATCGGGCTCTCGAGCAGCTCCTTGCAGCGGCTCAGGAAGCGCGCCGCCGGCGCGCCGTCCAGGATTCGGTGGTCAAACGAGAGGCAGAGGTTCATCATCGTCCGCACGACCACCTGGTGGTCGACCACTACGGGCTTCTCGGCGATACGTCCAACGCCGAGGATCGCGGCCTGCCCCGGCACGATTACCGGGTCGAACACGTCGATACCGAAACCGCCGAGGTTGGTGATGCTGAAAGTGCCGCCCGCCACATCATCAGGCGTGAACTTGCCCGCTCGGGCGCGTTCAATGAGCGCCTTTAGCTCCTGGCTGACCGCGCCCAGCGTCTTCGTGTCGGCGCTCTTCACAACCGGGGCAATGAGCCCTTCTTCGAGTGCAACCGCCACCCCGATATTCCTGGAGCGGAAGAGATGGATCTCGCTGCCGACAAGCGCTGAATTGAGAAGCGGATGCTCGCCAAGAGCGAGTGCCACGGCCTTTACCAGAACGTCGGTGTAGGAGAGCCGGGTTCCGTATGCCTTCTCTACCTGCGGAATGAGCGAGGCGCGGAACTCGGCGCACGCAGTCATATCCACTTCCAGAGTAAGCGTGACATGGGGAGCGGTGGAGGCAGACTTTGCAACGTTGTCCGCGACTCGCTTGCGCATGCCTGTAAACGGAATCACTGTCACTTCGCCTGGTTCCGCAGGAGCGGCGGTGGGCGCCTGCACAGCGACGGCAGCGGGTGCGGCCGGCCCGGCGGCACTGCCTGCGGCTCGCAGCACGTCCTCACTCCGGACCCGGCTGCCGGGAAGGCCCGTCACCAGGTCGCCCAGGCTGATGCCCATGTCGTCCGCCATCCGAGCCGCGAGCGGGGTGGCGCGCGGCGCGGCGCGCTCCGGGCTGGCAGCCGCGGATTTGCGGGAATTCTGCTCCGCCAGGAAGGCGGTCACGTCCCGCTCCACCACGCGCCCCTCAATTCCGGTGCCCCGGCCCG
>JBBRJW010000633.1:0-2718 GCA_038218705.1 Chthonomonadales bacterium
GTGATGGCGTGGTGAACAACCTCGACCTGAATCTCGTCCTGGCGAATCTCGGCCGACGTGGCGATACGTACCCATAAGGCGACCGCGATCCTCGCGTAAACCTCAAGGGGCCCGGGCGCGCAACGAGCGCACCCGGGCCCCTTTGCTGCACCGCGCTGCCCGCCCGGCCCTGTGCTATAATGGAACCGCTATGATCTCCGACCTCCTTTCCACACCTGCGCCTCCGCTGCCGTTCCTGAGAATCGCGATTCTGGGGTTCGGCCTCATGGGCGGATCCCTTGCACTCGCGCTTCGGGCCGCCGGCTACGATGGCGAGATCGCAGCCATGGACCAGTGCGGAAACGCCCGAGATCGCGCCGGGTCCGGTCAAGCCGCAAGCACGATCCACGACACTGCGGGCGGGGCGGTTCGTGGCGCAGACCTGATTGTGATGGCTGCGCCCGCCGGAGCCATTCCCGCACTGCTGGAGGAGGCCGCCTCGGCGGGAGCCCAACACGCCCTGGTAACCGACCTGGGCGGGTCGAAGCGCGATATCGTAGCCGCCGGCGAACGGCTCTTCGGTCCACGCTTCATCGGGGGTCACCCAATGGCGGGCGCCGAGAGCTCCGGGCTGCAGGCCGCGCGCCGCGATCTCTTTCTGGGGGCCGCGTGGGCACTTGTGCGGCCAGACGCCTTTTCGCTCGAGGATGACCCGGCGGCCATGGAGGTGGCCGGCATGGTTCGGGCGGTAGGTGCGCGCCCGCTCGCGCTCTCTGTTGCCGCGCACGACGGCGCAGTAGCCAGAGTGAGCCACCTACCCCATCTCATCTCATTCGCCTATGCCGCCGCGGTGGAAGCCGCTCCCGACTCCGATACGGCCCGCGCCCTCGCGGCAGGCAGCTACCGGGACATGACCCGGATCGCCCGGTCAAGTCCGGCGCTCTGGCGTGACCTCTTTCTGCAAAACCGCGAGGCGCTCCTCAATGCAGCAGACGAGCTCCAGGGAGAGATGACGCGCCTGCGACAGGCCATCGAAAGGGGCGATCCTGCGGAGCTGCTTGCGCTCCTTGAGACCATGCGAATCGGTTCCGAGTCGGGTGGCGAGGCGTAGGGTCTAGCGGGATCGGCGCGGCGAGCGCCTGGACTGTAAGGGGAGGGTCTGGGGAGAACGCCAGCTCATGCTTTGCGGGCGACTGCGAGGATGGAGAGGCCGAACGGGAAGCTGAGGCGGCGCGCAAGAGAGTTCTCTACGGATAGCAGGCCAATCAGTGCCGCATTGATAGGCCTGGGCACAAGAGGCATCGCGGCGGTAGGTGGGTCGTGCGGAGGCCGACGGCCATTCAGTCGACGCTGGACTGCCACCAGCGGATAGAGAGCCGCCATCGAGTGCGAAAGCTTCTCCATTGTGAAGCCCGCCTCCGAAAACCGCGTGCCCAGCTCCGGGCGCAGATAGCGCCGATAGTGCATGAGAGCGAGATCGTGTTCGCTCCAGAGATGGGGGTACGCAGGAACGGTGGCAAAAACGCGGCCGCCTGGCCGCAGGATACGATAGAACTCCGCCAGCGCAGCGCGGTCGTCGGGTAGATGCTCAAGTACGTCCATCGTCACCACGGCATCAAACGAGCAGGAAGCAAGTGGCAGCCGCATTGCGTCTGCCCCAACCAGATGGCTCAAGCCGCGACGGCGCGAGAAGCTCAGAGCAAGCGGTGAAAAATCGGCAGAGACGACGTCGCCGTATCGAAGGAGCCGGGCCGACATCGCTCCGGTGCCACAGCCAGCGTCCAGGATAATAGGTCGCTTCGAAGCGCATGCAGGGTAGTCTTGCGCAACGAGCGCCTCCACCAGACGATGTCGGCCCACGAACCACCAGTACTCATCCTCATACGTGAACATCCGCGTATATTCTGCAGGATTCATCGCGGGGTGAGCTCCGGAGATCCAGCAGGAAGATAGTGGGTCGCGCGTATCCGCCCAAGAGTGCGGACCATTCGAATGGCGTCGCGGACAAAGCGGACCTTGGAGCCCTCCTGGTGCGCCCAGCGCACTGGAACCTCTACTACCCGCATTCTCAACACGCGCATGGCAAGATAGAGCACCTCTACATCGAACGCGAAGTGGTCTACCTGGCAGCGGCTGAAGATCGACCGGCTTGCCGACTTCGTAAAAAGCTTGAAACCACACTGTGTATCGTGTATTCCAGGAACCGCCGCGAGCTGGACAAGTTTGTTAAAGAAGCGGCCTCCCCACTCTCGGATTGGCGACTGCCGCACCAGGAGCTGACTCCCTTTCACATCCCTGCTTCCAATGGCAACATCCGCGCCGGCATCGAGCGCCGCGAGAAGATGCTCCACCTCCTCGATAGGCGTCGCAAGATCCGCATCACAGAAGAGGACGCGTGAGCCACGGGCGGCTAACATGCCCTGGCGCACGGCATAGCCCTTTCCTCTGTTCGGCTGGTAGGCAATAAGCCGCACGCTGGGCCGGCAAGAGGCTACGGAATCGACCACGCGGCGCGTGCCATCGGTGCTGCCGTCGTCCACCACGAGGATCTCAACGCGTCGGACGGTTTCGTCGAAATACGCCAGTGTCCGCTTCAGCGATGCGCCCAGTCGCTTCTCTTCGTTGTAGGCAGGAACCACCACGGTCAGGTAAGGGGTATCATCGCCGACGGCGGCTGCAGCGTCATCCCAGGCGGGCTTTAGTGCCGAATCTTCCCGCTCGTCCGGGCTCGGCGGCGGA
>JBBRJW010000634.1:0-2695 GCA_038218705.1 Chthonomonadales bacterium
TCCCAGACCGCGGAGGCCCGGCGGGCCTATCGCGAGTTGATTGTGGCTACACCTGGTTTGGCCGAGAGCATTAGTGGCGCGATCCTGTTCGACGAAACCATCCGCCAACGGAAGTCCGATGGCACTCCCTTTGCCTCGGCCCTCACCGATGCGGGCATCATCCCCGGTATCAAAGTTGACCTCGGGGCCAAGGAGTTTTCCGGCCATCCCGGAGAGAACATCACCGAAGGCCTGGATGGGTTGCGTGACCGCCTGGCCGAATACGCTCAAATGGGCGCGCGTTTCGCCAAGTGGCGAGCCGTAATCGTCGTGGGCGATGGCATTCCCAGTCGAGCTTCGATCGAAGCCAACGAACACGCGCTGGCTCGCTATGCCGCGTTGTGCCAGGAAGTCGGACTGGTCCCCGTCGTCGAACCAGAAGTGCTGATGGACGGCGTCCACACGCTGGAGCGGTGCGGCCTGGTAACCGAGGAGGTCCTGCGAACGGTTTTCAGCCAACTGTACACCCAAGGAGTAATGCTGGAAGGCCTGATCCTGAAGCCCAATATGGTGCTGCCGGGAACGACCTGCTCGAAGCAAGATTCGGTCGACGATGTTGCCGACGCTACGTTCAAGTGCCTCTTGCGCGCGGTCCCCGCTGCCGTTCCGGGAATTGCGTTTTTGTCGGGCGGGCAATCCGCTGAACTGGCTTCGGCCCGCTTGAATGCCATGAATGTCAGATTCAAGTCCCGTCTGCCTTGGGCCTTGGCATTTTCTTTTGCCCGCGCCATCCAACAACCGGCCTTGGAGATTTGGCAAGGTAAGGCTGCGCACGTATCGGCGGCTCAGCAGGCGTTGAATCATCGGGCAAAGTGTAACCGGGCAGCACGCCGTGGCGAGTACGGGGCTGCAATGGAGAGTACTTCACAAGTCGCGAGGCCAGCAGCATGAAGCTCGAGAGCGATCGTAGAAAGGCACCTCAATCGAAGCCCGGTACGAAGGGGCAGTTGCAGAACCGGCTGTCGCGTAGACAACTCACCCGCCGCGTCTTGCCTGGCGACGGACCTATTCGTGAGGCGTGGAGCCGGAGCGACCGGGATGACGGGATCACCATGCGAGCCAGGCTACGAGCGGAAGAGTGCAAGGCTAGGACAGGCTCCAAAATTAACGGCCACTTTGACAATGAATGAGCACGCTGACTTAGATCAGGTCGGAGCGCACGAACAATCGGCGGAAGAAGTCGCTGCCGGTTTGCGAACCGACACGGTTGTCGGTCTCAGCTCGCCCGACGCGCAGGCCCGTCTGGAGCGAGATGGACCGAACGAACTCGAAACTGAAGGCGCGGCGCCTGCGTGGCGGCAGTTTCTGGCTCAGTTCAAGGACGCACTGGTTCTCCTCCTTGTAGCGGCTGCGGTGATATCGTGCGCGGTCTGGGCCGTGGAGCGCGACTCCAGCCTGCCCTATGAAGGCCTGGTAATTATCACGATTGTACTGTTGAACGCGATCCTCGGTTTTGTGCAGCAGGGACGGGCGGAAAAGGCACTCGCCGCCCTGCGATCTATGGCGGCGCCCGAGGCCGGTGTTGTGCGGGACGGCGAGCAGCGCCGCCTCGCCACTCGAGAGCTCGTATCGGGCGACCTGCTGGTCATCAATGAAGGAGACACAATCTCGGCGGATGCCCGGCTCATCGAGGTAGTCGAGCTGCAAACTCTGGAGGCTTCGCTCACAGGCGAGAGCGTGCCGGTGTCGAAGAGCCCGAGACCAGTGGATCACTTCGCCGGAATCGGCGACCGCCTGAACATGGTCTTCGCCGGCACGACCGTCAGTCACGGGCACGGCCGTGCGATCGTGACAGCCACCGGCATGGGTACTGAACTGGGTCAGATTGCCGGCATGTTGAGGGCAGCAAAATCTCCGGCCACGCCCTTGCAGCGCGAACTCGACCGAACCGGTAAACAACTTGGGATCGCGGTAATCGTCATCGCGGCGGTAGTTGTCACAACCCTTCTCTTCCTCTACGGCGCACGCGATGCGAAAACAGTTGTCCAGGTGTTGATGTTTGGCGTCGCCCTCGCTGTTGCGGCTGCACCGGAGGGGTTGGCCGCAATTGTCACCGTGGTACTCGCCATGGGGGTTCAGCGGATGGCCCGGCGCGGCGCGATCGTGCGTAAGCTCCCAGCTGTGGAAACCCTCGGCTCCGCCACTGTGATCGCTTCGGACAAGACAGGAACCCTAACTCGTAATGAGATGACGGTTCGGGTGATCATCACCGCCAGAGGGCGTATCGACCTGACTGGTACAGGCTATTCTACCGAGGGTGACCTGCGGGCGGAAGGAGGTAAAGAGCTCACCGGAGACTGGAAGGCTGAAGCAGACCGTTTGCTCCAAGCTGCCGCTCTGGCCAACAATGCGCAGCTCACCGAACAGGACGGATCTTGGAGCATTCAGGGAGATCCGACGGAGGCGGCACTGCTGGTCGCGGCTGAGAAAGCGGGCATCGACCGTGCCGCGCTACAGGCCCGATTCCCGCGACTGTCGGAGGCGCCGTTTTCGTCTGAGCGCAAACGGATGAGCACCTTGCACCGGAACACTGGTACTTCAGGAGGCCGAGTCGTATTCACGAAGGGAGCGCCGGGGATGCTGCTGGAGCGCTGTACTCATGAACTGAGTGGCCAAGGGAGGAGCCCATTGACCCCTGCGCGCCACGCACAGATTC
>JBBRJW010000635.1:0-2689 GCA_038218705.1 Chthonomonadales bacterium
GATAGGATCCTCGCTCTTGACGGTGACTTCATGCTCGGGCTGCCCGGCCACATCCGGTACTCGCGAGATTTTGCAGATCGCCGCAGGGTCCGCCTCGAGGCGATTAGCCCTGAACAGCCGGCCAGCCGGGAGATGAACCGCCTCTACTCGATCGAGTCGACCCCGACTCTGACGGGGGCGATGGCAGACCATCGGCTCGCGGTTCGGGCGTGTGAGGTCGAGGGGATTGCGCGAGCGATCGCTGCCGAGCTCGGGGTATTGCCGGCCGGAACCGGCAAGCTCCCGGACGGCATCCCCGCAGACTGGATCCCGGCTCTGGTCGAGGACCTGAAGTCGCACCCAGGGGCCTCCATCGTTCTGGCCGGCGACCATCAGACTCCCGCGGTCCACGCGATCGCGCATGCAATCAATTCGGCTCTCGGCAACATCGGAAAGACCGTTCAGATCGCCGATGCCGTCGCAGCCGATCCGCGGGACCAGTTCGCGGCGATCAAGACGCTCGTGGATGAGATGAACTCGGGAGCGGTCCGCATCCTGATGATCTTCGGCGGTAATCCTGCCTACAACATCCCGGCCGACCTCGCGGAGACGTTCACCCGGCGGCTCGCCACAGTGCCCTTCACGGTCCATCACAGCCTCTACGAAGACGAGACGTCCGTGCTCTGCAAGTGGCACATTCCCGCATCCCACCAGCTTGAGGCGTGGAGCGATGCACGCGCATACGACGGCACGACCTCCATCGTGCAGCCTCTGGTTGCGCCGCTGTACGAGACGCACTCCAGCATCGAGGTGCTCTCGGCCCTGACAGGCCCCATTGCTGACAGCTATGACATCGTGTACCGTTACTGGCATGCGCAGCGGCCGACTGGCGATTTCGAGAAGTGGTGGCAGACCAGCCTTCACGATGGCGTGCTCTCCTCGGAAATAGAGAAATCGATTGACTTGGCGGATTCGGCCGCGCGGACCGCGGGTGCGACCGCCGCTGCAGGGCCAGCACATTCGGCCACCCAGGCGACGCCAGCTAATGTCGCGAACTGGATACGCAGCAACCGGCTGCCGGCGAACTCAATCAGCACCACTGCGATCAACATCACTGCCATCACCGCCCTGCCCACGCTGACGGCGCCCCCGCGCGGAGGCGACCTCGAGATTATCTTCCAGCCCGACCCGACGATTGGCGACGGCCGATGGGCGAACAATGGATGGCTTCAGGAGCTGCCCAAGCCGCTCACCAAGCTCACCTGGGACAACGCCGCCCTCATGAGCCAGGCCACCGCCGAGCGCCTCAACTTTGCGCCTCACAACGGCATCACCGTGGCGGACGAGAAGATCGTCGAGCTCACCTACCGCGGCAACAAGCTTCGAGTGCCTGTGCTGGTGCTCCCCGGCCATCCAGACGACTCGATTACGGTCCATCTCGGCTATGGCCGCACGCACTGCGGCAACATCGGCAAGGATACTGGCTTCAACGCCTATGCGCTTCGAACATCCGACGCGCTCGGATTTGGAACCGGTGTAAAGGCCGAGCTGACGGGCGATACCTACAGCCTCGCGCACACGCGCAGCCATCACAGCATGGAGGGACGCGAGCTCGTAATGGAGACCTCGCTCGAGGAGTTCCTGAAGAACCCGTCCTTCGCAAAGATCCCCGACGTTACGGTCTCGCCCGATGTTAAGCGCACGCTCTACGATCAGGGCGACCATCGGTACGGGACCGACCCGAAACAGGCTGCGGCGACTTCTGGTGAGCCCTTCGAATATGCGTGGGGCATGTCAATCGACAACAACGTCTGCATCGGATGCAACGCCTGTGTCACCGCATGCCAATCTGAGAACAATATTCCCACCGTTGGCAAGCAGCAGGTTCAGGTTGGACGCGAGATGCACTGGATCCGGATCGACAGGTACTACCGTGGCACGATCGCGAACCCGCAGACCTTCTTCGAGCCCGTGCCCTGTATGCACTGCGAAAACGCGCCGTGCGAGCCGGTCTGCCCGGTCGCGGCCACCGTTCACAGCCAGGAAGGCCTCAACCAGATGGTCTACAACCGCTGTGTCGGGACCCGATACTGCTCCAACAACTGCCCATACAAGGTTCGAAGGTTCAACTTCTACAAGTACTCCGCCGGCCAGCCTGATCCCGCAAAACTGAATGGCGCATTCGATGCCCCCGTGTTGAGGCTGATCGCAAACCCGGAGGTCACGGTTCGCGGCCGCGGGGTGATGGAGAAGTGCTCCTACTGCGTCCAGCGGATCAACTTGACCCGAATCACGGCGAAGAAGGAAGAGCGGGCGATCCGCGACGGCGAGGTAGTCACCGCGTGCCAGCAGTCCTGCCCAACAAACGCAATCGTCTTCGGCAATCTTGCCGATCCCGAGAGCGCGGTCTCAAAGCTGAAGCGCCAACCGCAAGATTACACGCTCCTGGCGGAGCTCAATACCCGGCCGCGCACCACCTACATGGCGCGGCTGCGCAACCCGAACCCGGCGATCGTTGAGGACCTCGGCGAGAAGCCGGATACCTCGGTGGTGGAGTAACCAGGTGGATATCCAACAGACCAAATTCAAACCCCTCCGCGGAGGCCCCGATATCGAGCCACTGCTGCCGGGGGAGCATACGTACTCATCGGTCGGCGATCGAATCAGCAGCATCGTCTTTAACCAGCGCTCCCATCCGCTCTGGTGGCTG
>JBBRJW010000636.1:0-2677 GCA_038218705.1 Chthonomonadales bacterium
CAGCGATACTGGCGAAGCGATTCATGCCGGCCGCATCGTAGGCTACGACGACGAGAGTGCGGGCAAGTGGACCACCATTCCCGCCGATGCTCTGATCGCTATTCCGGATGTCATCAAATCGGGTCGACCGGTCTTCTTCAATGATTATGCAGCCTGTTGCGAACTCTACCCCGCTACCTCCACTTTTCGCTCCACGCCGGGACATGGCGCAGTCGCCACCCTTCCACTCACCGTTCGTGATCGCACCGTTGGCGCAATCGGGCTGATCTGGCCGGCGAGCCGTTCGTTCGGAGAGGCCGAGCAGGAGTTCATGGTAAGCATCGCGCGCATCGTCGCAATTGCGGTCGATCGCGCGCGGCTTCATTCCCGGGAGGAAGCGAACCATATCAAGGCCATGGAAGGCCGGCAGACTCTCGATGCGCTTCTCGCCTACATACCTGAGGGCATCGTAATTGCGGATGGCCCGGACGTTATCGTCCGCCAGGTGAACGCCCGTGCAGAACGCCTTGCGGGGTCGGACCAACTGCTGCTCGAGGGTAAGCATGGCGATACGGTTCCTGAGCGCTGGGCGCTGTATCATGTCGACGGCGTAACACTTGCGCAGCCCCACGAGCTGCCCCTTGCGCGTGCCATTCAATCCGGGGAGGTTGTTGAGGACGAGGAGTGGGTGCTGGCTCGGCCGAATGGGGAGCACATTGCGGTTCTCTGCAACGCCGGTCCAATTCGTGATGAGAGTGGCCTGCTCACAGGTTGCGTGATCGCATGGCGTGATATATCCAGCGAAAGACAGACTGAGTCAGCCCTACGTGCGAGTGAGGCGCGTTTCCGAATGCTCGCCGATTCGCTGCCACAGCTCCTATGGACCGCTAGTTCCGAGGGTGAGGTAGATTACTACAATTCCCGGGCAAAGGAGTACGACGGCCTCCAGAAGCGCGCCATTGGCGGCTGGACCTGGCCGGCGAATATACACCCAGACGACCTGGCCAGTACTGAGGCCGCCTGGACGACTGCGGTAGCGGCGGAGGCGACATACGAGGTTGAGCACCGCATGAAGATGGCGGATGGCTCGTTTCGGTGGCATCTAAGCAGGGCTTTCCCGGTTCGGAGTCAGGATCAGCAGTTGAGATGGTTCGGCACGGCCACCGATATTCACGATGCGCGCGAGGCGAGGCTTGAGGTTGCAGCGCTGAATCTGCGCCTGCATCGAAGTGTGTATGAATCGAGCCACCGAATCAAGAACCACCTTCAGATCCTTTCCGCGACGGCCGACATGGCCTCCGCAGAGGGTGCCGAAATGGTGCCGGTCGCTAGCATAAAGCGGCTTGGTACTCAGGCCCGTCTGCTCGCCCAGATACATGACCTGCTTACGGTTGAGACGCGCGGCAACGCCGAGATTCGTGCACTCTCGATCCGCGAGCTCCTCCACCGTATCACGGCTGCCGTGGCTGACTCACCGGGAGGGCGGCGGCTCTCACTAGACATTGAAGAAGTCCAACTGCCACTCCGGCAGGCATCTGGTCTTGCACTGGTCGTCAACGAGCTCGTCTCGAACAGCTACAAGCACGGCCGGGACAGTGTGGACGTCTCCTTCCGTGTCGCGGGCGAGAATGGCGTGCTGGAGGTCGCCGACGACGGGCCGGGGTTCCCCGAGGGATTCCATCCTCGGGTCGCGGCAAATATGGGCCTCGAGCTGATTGATTCGCTGGTCAAGTTCGATCTGCGCGGGAGCGTTGCGTTTTGCAACCGGCCATCCGGGGGGGCGTGCGTCCGCATCACATTCCCACTGGGTGAGCCCGGACAGAGCAATTAGAATATCGGCAGCGTGGGGTTCCGGAGATTACGAAGCGCCCCCGGGGTCACATTTGACCCCGGGGGCGCTGCTGCTCCTTCGGTTTGCAACCATCGGAGATCAGGCTCTGCAGAGCGCCTCATCGTGTCGGGAGGAGCCGCTCCGCGTGCCGTGGGCCCGCCGCGGCCTGGGGGCCGGGGGCGCCACCGACTCGGCACGGGGGTGCGCCGCGACCGGCTGCACCCGCGGGGCGGGCCGAGACTCAAGGGCTGACTGCTCGAGTTCGCGACCGAGTTTCAGCGCCTCTTGCATGGACCGGAGCGTGCGGTCGCCGCTGGATAGCTCCGAAAACTGTGCGACGCTCCAGAAGTGGGTCCCCGCGGGGCAGGACTCCACGATCCAGATGCCGTGAGCGATGTCGGCCACCACGGCAAAGGAGATGCCGGGATTCACCTTCCAGGTGCGGGCAACTCGGGCAATAATGGGTCTTGATGATGGCGTATTCATGGCTGCGCTTTCACAGGTCGAGGCATTTAGCGGGGCGAGGCTTGTGGCCCGCCGGCCGCGGCTGAGTTATCAACCTGGTCTCGTAACTCAGCTCCCAGGCGTTGGTACGTCCTGGTATAGGTTCGGGTCTATATGACCGGTCTCATTAGGGTAAACGACGGCGATTGCCTGATTGTTCCCAGCTATCTCAAAGAATCTTGCGCCGTGCATGCTGTGTACGCGGAGCACGTACTCGCACATCAAGGTTTCTGATGTGATGCAATGTTTGTCATCGCCGTTCCGATCACCTTCTTTTGCCAAACAAGATTTTTTCTGCTGATGAGCGACAGGCATCAAATTTTGCCCAAGAGAGCATTCGTGCAAGGCAGATTAGGGGCCGGC
>JBBRJW010000637.1:0-2673 GCA_038218705.1 Chthonomonadales bacterium
AGGCAGGATGTCAGCAGTGACGACGCCGGCAATCGCGACCGACCGCTCTTCGCGGCGCTTTCCCACCACATCATGGACCATCGTAGGCGCTGCCGCAAGCGACTCCCGCACAGCCTCCGAGGCCTTAAGCAAACTGTGTGAAGAGTACTGGTTTGGCGTCTATGCGTTCATCCGGCGAAAGGGACACTCGCGCGAAGAGGCCGAAGACCTATGCCAGGAGTTCTTTACCCGGATCGTGGAGCACGGCGGGTTAGCCGGCGCGCGCCGGGAACGCGGCAAGTTCCGCTCGTTCCTGCTGGCATCGGTGACCAACTTTCTGGCGAACGAGTGGGACCGGGCGCACGCTCTCAAGCGCGGAGGAGACCGCCCTGTGCTATCGCTTGATTTTGGAGCAAGCGAATCTCGATACCATAGGGAGCCATCTGACGGCCTGACTCCCGAAGCCCTATTTGAGCGGCAGTGGGCTTTGACGCTGCTGGATCTAGTGCTGGCGCGTTTGCGGGAGGAATATACAGGCAGGGCCCGCGCTAAACTGTTCGACACATTGAGCCCGTTGCTGACCGGAGATCAGGACCGCGGCTCCTACGACCGGCTGGCGGGAGTCCTGGATATGAGCAAGTCCGCAACCCGGACTGCTGTGCATCGACTGCGCCGGCGCTACGCCGAGCTGGTTCACGAAGAGATTGCCGCCGTCGTAACCGATCCCGACGAGGTGGCAGGCGAGATTCGCTTTCTCCTCACGGCCCTGGGGCCCGTGTAACATTCCTAACCGGTTCCTTTATTGACTGTTCAGAGGTTCAAGGATGAACGCTTCGGATTGTTGCCCCAATTGTGGCGGCCGGTTGAAGGCCGGCTCCGGCGAAGGCCTTTGCGCCCGATGCCTCCTCGCAGCCGCTTTACAGCATCCCGCGGCAACCACGGCGGACGACCTGCCGGCAGCGGGCGACCAGATTGGCTCCTACCGAATTATCCGGGTTCTGGGCGAAGGCGGGATGGGGATGGTCTACCTGGCGGAACAGGAGCAGCCGATCGTCCGTCTTGTGGCCCTGAAGATCATCAAGTTGGGGATGGATACGCGAGCCGTCCTATCCCGGTTTCGATCGGAACAACAGGCGCTGGCTCTGATGGATCACCCCAATATCGCGCAGGTATATGAAGCGGGAGTCAACGAAGCTGGCCGTCCCTGGTTCGCCATGGAATACGTGCCTGGCGTCCCCGTCACTGACTACTGCGATCGCCGCCATCTGGGCACGCGCGAGCGCCTGGAACTTTTTATGCAGGTGGCCAACGCGGTGCAGCACGCGCACCAGAAGGGCGTGATCCACCGGGACCTGAAGCCTTCGAACGTGCTGGTGATGGAGCGGGACGGCGAGGCTGTGCCCAAGATCATCGACTTCGGGCTGGCCAAGGCCATCGAAAGACATCTGTCGGAAGAGACGCTGTTCACCGAAGCCGGGGTGCTGATCGGCACGCCTGAGTACATGAGCCCAGAGCAGGCGCTGGGCGCTGTGAGTGTCGACTCGCGGACGGATATTTACTCGTTGGGGGTGTTGCTCTACGAACTGCTGGTGGGTGCGAGGCCGTTCGAGTCGAAAGCCCTGCGCGCGGCCGGCTACGAAGAGATCCGGCGGATGATTCGCGAAGACGATCCGCCCACACCTGCCATGCGGCTGCTTTCCCTGGGAGCCAAGGCTGCGGAGATCGCCAGATGCAGGGCCACGGATGCGGCGGTGCTGGGGAAGCAGGTGCATGGGGATCTGGGTTGGATCACGATGAAGGCCATCGAAAAGGATTGTGCCCGCCGGTATCCATCGGCTTCCGAAATGGTGGCCGACATAGAGCGGCACTTTGCCGGTGAGCCCGTCATGGCGGCCCCTCCCGGCGCAGCCTACCGCCTGCGGAAATTCGCCGCGCGCCACACTCTGCAACTGTCGGCCGCCTCCATCGTGCTGATCTCGCTAGTCGCCGGTCTCGCCCTGAGCCTGATGTCTTACGTCCGCGCTGAGTTCCAATTGGAGCGCGCAGAGAGGCGGAGTTACACCGCTAACGTGGCAGCTGCAAACCAACTTCTCGAACTGAATCAGGCCGGTCCGGCACAGGAGCTCCTGACTGCCTGCTTACCGGGGATGCGGGGCTGGGAGTGGCTCTACCTGTGGCGCTGGTCGGATCCCAGTGTGGCGAACAGCCGGCAGGAGGTGCTGCGCCAGTCCCACATGGCCCTCGCGGGAGTTTCGGTAGCTCACACGGGTTCCGCGGCAGTTGGCTTCTCCGACGGCGGAGTGGACATTCTGGCCGCCGACGGCGCCCTGCTCCAGCATTGGCAGGCACACCCCGATAGACTCCGCGCGCTTGCCATCAGTCCGCGAGGAAGGCGAGCCGCCACGGCTGGCGGCGCCGGTAGCGCCCTACTGTGGGATCCGGGATCGGGGCGCCTCGCCGGGGAATTGAGCGGGAACGGGGGGGTAGTATCGTCCATCGCGTTCAGCGTCGATGGCAGGCTCATTGCGACGGGATCGGAGGATCGATCCGTGCGCGTGTACCAGGCAGATACGGGGAAGTTGAAGCTAACGGTGCAGACCAAAATGCGGGTCGATTCCGTGAGCTTTGCCCGCAAGGGCAGAGTGGTCACGAGCGGCGGCGGCGCAGTGCAGTTCTGGCGCGCGAACGATGGCG
>JBBRJW010000638.1:0-2671 GCA_038218705.1 Chthonomonadales bacterium
GGTCGCTTCGGGCCAGGTCTCGGCGAGTCCGCACACGCGCAGCGATGCTCCCGCGTTCACAGCCACAAGATCGTGGCGCGCGCGCGCTTGCGCTGTCGCTGTCGCTCCTGAAAGAATCTCGCGGACGATACTGGCATTATCGGCGGGTGTAGCCGCGGGCGTGAGGTGGGAGGGGTCTGGCGCGGGGCCGTGCAGTCCGAAGTCTGACGGCTGAAGCATGGTCTCGGCGATTTCTCCTTCGCGCAGCTCGCACATGCGCGTAAGTCCGATCGTTGAGATCTCGTCGAGTCCGATCTCACCATGAATTACGAGCGCTCGCTCACTGCCGAGAGCCTTCAGCGCGCCGGCGGCGAGCGAGCAGAGCTGCGGAGCGTAAACACCCATAACCTGTCGGCCTGCGCCTGCAGGATTTGTGAGCGGGCCCAACAGATTGAAGATGGAGCGAACGCCTATCTGCTTGCGAGGGGCGCTCGCATGCTTCACAGCCGGGTGGTACCGCTGGGCAAAGAGAAAGCCGATTCCGATCTCATCGATCGAGCGCCCGCTCTCCTCTGGTGAGAGGTCAACCCGAACGCCCAGTGCCTCAAGCACATCTGCGGATCCGCAGAGGCTCGTGACCGCACGGTTGCCATGTTTGGCGACTGCGATGCCCGCCGCTGCCGCAACGAGCGCCGCACAGGTGGAGACGTTGAATACTCGAAACGCGCTGCCTCCGGTGCCGCAAGTGTCGAGGAGGGGTCTGCGCGTGGGCCGGACGGGGATCACATGGGCGCGCAATCCGTCCGCGAAACCTGCCACTTCGTCAATCGTCTCTCCCTTCATTCGAAGGGCAACGAGCATGGCGCCAATCTGCGCCTCAGTGGTCATCCCGTCCATGATGAGGTTTACGGCCTCGCGAGCCTCGGCGCGGGTGAGGTCTCCTCGCTCCACAAGCTTCTGAATTATCTGGTGTGGCATCCAATCCCTGTTTCTAACGGTAATGGTCAGGCAGCGTCACACGGGGAATTACTGGCGCTCCGTTGGCTCGCTGAGCCCGCCGAACACCGAGAGGTCCACCGGCCGCGCCCTCTCAAAAGTCGGCGGCGCGGTGTACGACACGGCACTCTGCCCTCCGCGGGCAAAGAGGCTGTTCGGATCGAGCACTTCGCCGCGCGTGTCGGAAGCACCGGGCTTGTAGACCGTGACGATCCCCCCGGTAGTCGTGCCGCTAACATGGAAACACTGCGTCGTTACCGCGTGCGTCTGTCCTGCGACCGCCCGGCTCGACGATGTGATCTGCCCGATGAGCCCGGGCTCATCGGCGCGGATGGCAATCAGGCGATTGCGCATCGGCACAGAAACGACGAAGTCGCCCTGTAAGCGCTGCCAGACATAGTCGCGAAAGCGCTCCATGATGATCCACGTTGCGGTGAGGTGGTCGCCCTCGAACACAAGGCCAATCTCTTCGTGGGTGCCGCGCGCAGCGCCGCTGGCCGTCAGCGCGTTCGCCACGGGCGGGAATGTGAGCATGTTCATGTTGTTCAGGGCCACCTTGAGCGCTTCGCCGTAGCCCACCTGCCAGTCCGCCAGCATGCTCTCCGTTACTGCCACCACGGTTCCAGGTAGGTCCCGCATAATGATCACCGACACCTCGCCGGCAAACGGCGCATATGGCAGATTGTCGGGGTGCTTTGCCTTCTGCATCTGCTTCTGTGCCTGCACCAGGTAGTCGGCCGGCTTCACCGTGGGACGGAGTGTCATCTGCGCCTCTGTCCAGGTATGCTCCGGCACATCCGTGACGAGGGAGGCGACCCAGCCGTGGATGAGCGACTCCCGGTTCTGTGGCGCGCGCGAGTAGTCCACGTAGAGGGAGCGCAAGTTGCAGGTGATAGGGTTCTCGCCCTCGCGGAGAATTGTGAAGCCCGTGTCGTTAGGCTCGAGGCGGGCTCCCGGGACGCTTTTGCGAACGGCAAGCCTCACCATGTCCCGAAACTCCATGAATGCGACCGGCTTCTCTTTGCCGAGGGACAGACCCAGTATTCGCATGTTTCTCCTTGACAATGCCGCGTGAAGCAAAATGGGAGCGCCGAGTGAAGGCGCGGACCCACGTCCATGTGGCCGGCTCTCGGGTAGTCTACCCGAAACGCCTCAGGCAACGCAATTTGCCGGACGAGGTCCGACTGCCCCGAAATAATAGAACAATTGCCTATAACGGCAGTGTCTTCTGCGGCCGATAATCAGACGGGGCGGAATAGTTTCCGCTCCCTAAAAACTTCATATTCTCACCGGTCTCTCTAAGGATAGGGGGGCTGCTTCCGCTCATGACATGGAGGGTGACAAATGGGCGAAGTGACAATGGTATAGCTCTGGCAGCAGTATAAGATCCAGGGCTGCCAGGATGCGCGAGCGCAGATAATTCAGCGTTACGCCCATCTGGTGTCGATTACAGCGGGGCGGCTATTCGGGCCGATGCCTTCGGGCGTTGAGCGCGACGACCTCGTTGGAGCCGGCGCCGTCGGACTAATTAAGGCCGTCGACCAATTCGATCCCACTCGCGGAATCAAATTCGAGACGTATGCCATCACACTCATCCGCGGGGCGATCCTGGAGATGCTTCGAGGAGACGACTGGGTTCCCCGGCTGGTGCGAGATCAACAGAAGCAGATCAAGCAGGCCTACATTCGGATCGAAG
>JBBRJW010000639.1:0-2667 GCA_038218705.1 Chthonomonadales bacterium
ATGAGCGCGCGAATGCCCAGCGATTTCATGGCCCAGACGTTGGCCCGATAGTTGATTTTGTGGGGAGGAATGGTGTGCTTGCGGCCGTGACGCGGGAGAAATGCCACGCGCTTGCCTTCAACATCCGCGAGAAAGAAGTTATCGCTGGGCGAACCGTACGGCGTCTCAATCGCCACCTCTTCCACATCGGGAAGCAGCGAATAGAACCCGCTTCCCCCAAGAACGCCTATGTCCGCTTTCAGCAATCCGTCTCTCCCTCCGGGGGCGGATGAGCCGCCGTGTATCGCTCATCAAAGTGGTCGAGAGCATTGTACGCGGCCGCTTGCTCCGCCTCCTTCTTGCTCTTCCCGATCCCTTCGCCGATAAGCAGATCACCGATGTAGACCCGCGAGGTGAAGGTCTTGTCGTGGTCCTGCCCCGCCTCCCCGATGATGAGGTAGGTGGGAGCCCGTCGGGCCGCTGCCTGCGTCCACTCCTGAAGCGACGATTTGTAGTCGAGCCGATGAGCATCGGAAACGACGTCGGTAATGGCCGGCTGAAGCGCAGTTCGCACCACGCGTCGCGCGGCCACAATGCCGCAGTCGAGGTAGACGGCCGCGACCACGGCCTCGAGCGCATCGGAGAGGATGGAGCGCCGACGACGGCCGCCCGAGGCCGCTTCGCCCGCGCTCATCACCACGAACTCTTCAAGGCCCATCCGCATGGCCGCGTCCGCGAGAGCATGCTCGCTCACGATATAGGCTTTCGACTTGGCGAGGTCGCCCTCGGAGAAGCCCGGGTAGAGCCGGAAGAGATTCTCGCAGACCACGATTCCCACCACCGAATCGCCGAGAAACTCGAGCCGCTCATTGCTCTGGAACGGGTCGTCGACGGCCGCGGAGCGGTGCGTCAACGCCCGCTTCAGAATCTCCGGATGTTTGAAGCGTACGCCGAGTATCGCCTCGAGTTTTTCAAACGCTTGCTGGTCCATAAGTGCCCCTGGGGGCTTCGATCAGGAAAGCCCGGCGAGAGCCTGGCTAATGCGCTCTACGCCCGCGAGGATCATCGCTTTTGAAGTGGCGTAGGAGAGGCGTATGTAGTCGTCCGCGCCAAATCCTGAGCCCGGGACCACCGCAACGTTCACGGTTTCAAGCAGGTAGGTGGCCAGGTCATCCGAGGTCGCGATCGATCGATCGCCTGCGCGCTTCCCTTTGAACGAAGCGATGTTCGGGAATACGTAAAAAGCCCCGCCCGGCGTACGGCAAGTGACGCCAGGGATCGCATTCAGCGCGGCTACGATGGCGTTGCGGCGATCCTGGAAGGCTGCGCGCATCGTCTCGACTTCGTCCTCCGGCCCGTTGAGGGCAACCACTGCGCCGCTCTGCGCGAAGGAGGTCGGGTTCGAGGTCGACTGGTCCTGAAGCCGGCCCATCGCGGCCACAAGCTCCCGATCGGCAGAAGCCGCGTAGCCAATTCGCCAGCCGGTCATGGCGTAGGCCTTTGAGCAGCCGTTGATAACGACGGTGCGGGCGAAGGCGTCGGCGCTCACGCCAGCGGGTGTGATATGCCTTCGGCCGTCGAAGAGGAGCTTCTCGTAGATCTCGTCGCTCACCAGATAGAGGCCATGCTCCACGGCGATGGCGGCGATGCTTTCCACCAGGGCGCTCGAGGCTACCCCGCCAGTGGGGTTGGAGGGCGAGCAGAGAATAATCGCACGCGTTCGCGGGGTGACGGCGGCGCGCAGAGCGGCCTCCGTCGGCATAAACTCATCCTCTGGGCGCGTCTCGACAACAACGGGCACGCCATCGGCCAGCTTCACCTGCTCCGGGTAGGAGACCCAGTAGGGAGCGGGAATGATCACCTCGTCGCCCGGATCGAGCATCGCCTGGAAGAGATTGTAGAGCGAGTGCTTTGCGCCGCAGGAGACAATAATGTTCTCCCTCTTGTAGTCCAGATTATTGTCCCGCTTCAGCTTGGCGATGATCGCATCCTTCAGGGCCACGGTGCCGGTGGAGGGGGTGTAGCGGGTCTGCCCAGCCACGAGCGCGTCGATCGCCGCCTGCTTGATGTGGGCAGGCGTATCGAAGTCGGGCTCGCCTGCTCCAAAGCTGATCACGTCCACGCCGGCCGCTTTCATAGCGTTGGCCTTCGCTGTGATACCGAGCGTGGGAGAGGGGGCCGCGTTTCGCGCGCGTTCAGAGATACTCATGGATGCGGGTTCCTTTCAATCCGTAAATACCATTAACTGTGAATGCCAACGTAGAAGAGAATCACCAGGAGAGCAGCAAGACTCAACGCCACGACACGATACGCCGTGGCAGCCGCCCGCTTCTGAGCCTCCACCATCGCATGGATGGAGAGGTAGCGGCCACTCTTCCAGGCGAGCGCGTTGCCGTACTTGCCCATATAGACGGTTTTGCCGATCCAGAAGAGTGCGCTGATGATGATGACCGACCAGCCCACGATCTCCGCGCCCGGCGCAGAGCGCACCGCCAGGTGGCCCGATGCTGCCATTGCGACCGAGCTCCCGAGCAGCGTCAGCCAGAGCAGGAGGTGAGCGCCGCAGAGAGCAGCCGCTCCCCATACGTTGTGCTGAAGGGACCAGAAGGTGCTGTTCAGCGCCGCGGCGGAGTTCCATCCCCGGGGGATCGTCTGAACTGTGTCCGGAGAGCTCACGTCGGACGGAAA